>JASHSZ010000717.1 GCA_030040815.1 Streptosporangiaceae bacterium | reverse complement strand
GCCACGTCGGGCGCCAGCCACGGCTGGCAGGCCGCCACGAACTCCGCCGCCGGCAGCGCCCTGATGTACTCGCCGTTAAACGCCCGCAGCTTCGCCAGGTCGAAGAACGCGGGCGACGGACTGACGTCCTCGATCCGGAACTGCGCCACGAGCTGGGCGAACGGCATGATCTCGGCACCCTCGCGCGGCCCCCAGCCAAGCAGCATCAGGTAGTTGCGCATCGCCTCGGCCAGGTAGCCCTCGGCCCGGAAGTCCTCCAGCGCCAGCATGTCTCGCCGCTTGGACAGCTTCTGCCGCCGTTCGTTGACCAGCACCGACAAGTGCGCCCAGGCGGGTGGCTGATGTCCGAGCGCCTCCCACAGCAGCTGCTGCTTGGGCGTGTTTGACAGGTGCTCCTCGCCCCGGATGACATGAGTGATCCGCTGGTCCATGTCGTCGACGACGTTGGCCAGCAGGAACAGCACCGACCCGTCGCTGCGCGCCAGCACGAAGTCCTCGATCGAGGAGTTCTCGAACACCGTCAGGCCGCGGACCAGATCACGCACCACGGTCGACCCGGCGGTCGGCGTGCGGAACCGCAGCGCCCGCCCCGGACCCGGCCCGAGCCCGCGGTCCCGGCAGTGACCGTCGTAACCGCCGTACCGGTCACCGGTCCGCTCGATCAGCATCTCCCGGGTGCAGCCGCAGTAGTACCCGCGGCCCTGCTCGTACAGGCGCAGCGCCGCCTCGGAGTGCCTGGCCAGGTTGTCCGACTGCAGGAACGGTCCCTCGTACTGACTGGCGTCGATGCCGAGCCAGGCCATCGCACGGACAATCCCCTCGACCCACTCCGGTCGGTTGCGAGCCGCGTCGGTGTCCTCGATCCGCAGCACCAGGGTGCCGTGATTCCGCAGCGCCACTGCCCAGTTGTACAGGACCGACCGCGCGCTGCCCACATGCAGCTCGCCGGTCGGCGACGGCGCGAAGCGAACGCGGACGCGCACGTCAGAGCCAGTCACTGCCCTCGACCCCATTCGAGTACGGGCGGGCCGCTGCCGCCGAACGGCGGCGACCGACGCCGCCCGTTCCCTTTGCTAGCTGAGCTCAGCTCCCCGCGGGCAGCTCAGGCGTCTGCGGTGCGCTGGCGATCTGTGCCTTGAGGGCGGCCAGCTGCTGGTCCACCTGGGCGCTCGCGCTCGCCTGGTCCAGCTCGTGCTGGATGTCGTCGGTGTCGCCGCCAACATCCTCAAGCACACCCGACTGGAGCAGCTCGTCGGTCGCGCTGGCGCGCGCCTGCATGATCGCGATCTTGTCCTGGGCCCGCTGCAGCGCCGCGCCGGAGTCGCCGAGGCTCTTGGAGATCCCCGCCGCCTCCTCGTTCACCGAGGTCATCGCCGAGGCGGCGGTGTACTGCGCCTTCAGGACTTCCTTCTTGGACCGGAAGTCGTTAACCCGCTGCTGCAGCGTGGCGAGGGCCTGCTCCATCTTCTGCTCTTCCTCGTTGAGCTCCTGGTCCTGCGGGTGCAGCTCGTCGATCTGCTGCTGGGTCGCCGCCTTGCGGGACAGCGCCTCGCGGGCCAGGTCCTCCCGGCCCTGCGCGAGTGCCGCCTTGGCCTGGTCGCCCAGGTGATCGGCCGTCTGCTGCAGCTGCTGCTCCTGCAGTTCGATCCGCTTCTTCGAGGCGGTTATGTCGACCAGAGCGCGCCGGACCTGGGTGATGTGGTCCAGCATCTGCTCGTAGGAGTAGTCGAGCGTCTCGTTGGGATTCTCGGCCGCGTCGAGTGCCCTGTTCGCCTTGGCCGCGACGATGTCATGCGCGCGCTGGAAGAGACCCATGGCAGTTGCTCCTGCGACGGTAGGTTAGAGCGGTTTACGCTGCCGAGATTACGCCCAATTCGAGGGTGGAACGGGCTTGGTCGGGGCCGCCCGTCTGGATCCGTCGCGGTCCGGGGCGGTCGGACACATCCCGTGACGGAGTGACCCCGTTACGCTCACAGAGTGGATGTTCGCTCGCTGGGCTACCGCACCGACCTGATGATCAGGACCCTTGAGGGCAGCGAGGTCGACGATCGCGGCGACTACCTGGTGATCCGCAGCCCGGACAACCCGAGCTACTGGTGGGGAAACTTCCTGCTGCTCCCGCCGCCTCAGTCAGGCCAGGCTGCCAGGTGGGTAGCGACGTTCGCCGCCGAGTTCCCGCTAGCGCATCACGTCGCCCTGGGGATCGACGCCATCGAGATCAGCGGCGTCCCCGTCGGCGAATACGCCGGCGCGGGCCTTGAGTTGCGGCGGTCCACCGTGCTCGTCGCGCACGAGCTGGCCGAGCCGCCACGCCCTAACCGGTCCGCGGCGTATCGCGAGCTTTCCGGTGACGACGACTGGCGCCGGGCAGCTGAGCTGCGGGCGATCGTCAACGCGGGCGAGCCGGGCGGTGACTCGGACTTCATCCGGGCCCGGTCCGCTGCCGAGCGAGCGCTGACTGAGGCCGGGCACGGCTCCTGGTTCGGCGCCTTCGCGGGCGACGAGCTGGTCGCCCAGCTCGGGCTCGTTACGGACGGTTCGGGCGTCGCCCGGTACCAGAACGTCGAGACCCACCCAGGCTGGCGCCGTCGCGGCCTAGCCGGCAGCCTGGTCTGGCACGCCGGGCAGCACGGCCTCGACTCGCTCGGCGCGACCACGCTGGTCATGGTCGCCGATCCGCTCGCCGACGCGATCAAGGTGTACCGGTCTGTCGGCTTCGCCGACGCCGAAACGCAGGTCGGATTCGAGCGCCAGCCCGACTGAGTTCTGTGTCCAGCACCGAGTCGCGGGCGGCGCTGCGCAGGGCCTCTGACGTGGCGGTTGGTGACTGTCTGTAACGAACATCACCGCGTGTCTTTTCGCGTTTCCGCCCCTCAGCTGCCCGCTTCGGTGCATGGTAGGTAGCCGACAGCACCTTGCGTGCGGTCGCAGTCACCAGTGGTGACGAAGTGCCTTGAACTTGCACGGCGGTCGTTCGCAGCTCGCTGGCCGGCGGCAGCCGACCGGCGCTTCGAGGTGGTAGCCGCGCCCCGGCGCGCTCCGACCAGGGACCTCTACGTGTCCGCTAGTACAGCCCGGCACCGCAGGCAGGCGCAGCTCGCCCCGGAACCCGCCGCGCTGAGTCGGCACCGCAAGGCGTCGCGATCACGGCCTCGACCGATCCGGGCCGCCCGGACGGCCAGCGTCGTGGTGATGCTGCTCGTCGCCGGCGGTGGCACCTTCGCAGTCGTGGCCCACCTGCCCGCCACCAGGCTGGAGCCGCAGGCCTCGGGCCAAGCGCAGACCCTGGGCCGGGTAGCAGCTCAGGTTGGCACACTCGTGAGCAATACAGAAGTGAGCAAGGTGCTGGCGGCTTCGGCCCAGCCGGCCGGAAGCCCGAAAGCGGCAGCCACCCCCGCCCCGCGGGCCACCACGCCGCCTCCGCCCGTCTATCTGAACCCGCTGCGCGCTACGACTGGCCTCATCCCGCAGCGCGTCGACATGGGCGTCGACTTCGCGGGGTCTGGACCGATCTACGCGCTCGGGAACGGAGTCATCACCAACGCCGAGAGCGACAACCCGGGCTGGCCTGGCGGCGGCTGGATCACCTACCAGCTGACCGACGGTCCAGCCGCAGGCCTCATGGTGTACGTGGCCGAGGACGTCCAGCCGACAGTCCAGGTCGGCCAGCAGGTCACGGCATCGACGGTCATCGCCCAGATGTACAACGGGCCGGACGGAATCGAGACCGGGTGGGCCACGCCGGACGGCACGACGGCAGAGTCACAGCTGGCGGTCGCAGGTGGCATCGGTGGCGACGGGCCGTTCCCGACAGAGGTCGGCCTCAGCTTTGATGCCCTGCTTGTCGCGCTCGGCGTGCCCGCCGCGTCGAACGCCGTCCCGGTGATGTCGGGGTACGGGCTGTTGCCGTCTGGCATCCCGGCCCAGTGGAGCGGGCTGTCCTAACCGCGCCCCAGCAGCGGCCGCTGCGCGCTCCGACGGTGAGGCAGCCCACCGGGCTAACTAGGCCGGTTCTTCGTGGTGCCGACCGCTTTCCTGATCGCGCCCGCCTGAACCAGGACCAGGACCGCCAGCACGATCGGCAGGATGACCGGGGCCGAGCCGCTCGGGTGGTTGGGCTTGATGGCATGCACTTCTACGCCCAGGAAGATCACGTAGATGACGGCACCGACAGCCGGCCACAAGATCAGGCCCACGGTCTTCGGGGCGAAGCTGCCATACGACCCGAACCCGTAGTGCAGCGGGATGCGCGCGTCCGCGGGCAGCACCCGTGCCCCGTACACCGAAGTGCCGATCATGCACACAACCAGCAGTCCGGAGATGATGAGCGACACGTCCATGGCGTCCTCCCGCCCAGGGGCCGGCAACTCCATTCGGTGCGCTTCAGCATAATTAGAAATTTCAGCACTTGAGCAGCCGGACTCCGGCGAGTTCCGGCGGGCTTTGAGGTGGCACTTGCGTTGCTGCCCGCCCGCGGGTCAGGCTCGGAGCGTGCGGCATGCCACACAAGATGATCTTGACCGGCTGGAGGGCCTGCTCGCGGAGCTGCGGGCGCTGCCTGAGTTGCGGGAGCGCAAGCGAGGTTCCTTCGCCCTGAAGTCTCAGGCGTTTCTGCACTTTCACGAGGACGCCGGTGACTTTTACGCGGACGTCAAGCTGAACGGCTCGTTTGAGCGCATGCGGGTCAGCTCCCGTACTGAGCGGCTCGCCCTTCTCCGCAAGGTACGTGGCGCGCTCCGCTAGGGCGGCCACGGCATCAGCCCGACCCTGCGATTTAGCGCGGCTCAGCGAGACGATCTAGCGCTACCCGTCCGTTGTCGGCCGGGGACGTGATCGAATCGGGGCACCAGCCGGTCATTTCGCCAGTGGTCGAAGCCGACCCGGCGGGCCCGCACCGACTCCCGCGGCGAGTCCGCGAAGCCGTCGGTCCCTCGCGCTCGCCCTTCGAGCCGACACCGATGCTGCTCCTCGTCAGAGCATCGGACCTCGATAGGCCGCATCCCAGATCCCGTCCGCTCGGCGAACCGACGCCACTGGTCGCGAGCGGATTCCACTCCGTCGACCGGGTCGATGATTACGTCGTGCCCCAGGGCACGGTTCATCCCAGCCGGCTCCCGCCCGCCACATCGCCTCCTCGGTCGGATCCACCGACAGCACCGCACATCCCAGCGCCCGCCCGAGCGCCTCTGCTACCGCGCTCCTCCCGGCACCGGGCTGTCCCGCAATCATGGCCAGCACGCCAACACCCTCTCAGCGCGCGGGCGGGTGAGCAGATCCGCCTCGGCCTTGACGACGGTCACGCGCCGGAGTCTGCCGACCCGCCGCGGCACTCGTGGATCCCGGCGCCCGACCGCTCCCGGCTATCCGCGGCGCGCTCGGACCGGCGCGCCTATAGTCAGCCGGTGACAACCGGTCAGCCGGTGACAACCGATCCGCAGCTCAACTGGGGACTACTCGGCTCGTTCGACCTGACCCGTGCCGGTCGGATGCCAACCGACCTGGTGCGCAGCTGGCAGGTTGCCCAGCAGTCGGTTGGCCTGGTGGTCCAGCCGATCGAGCAGTTCGAGCTGGCTGGAACGCTCAACAGCCATCCCGGTCACGTCCGCTCAGACGAAGCTAAGCAGCCGTTCGGTGCGATCTTCGCGCTGGCGGTCGCGAGCCGGACCGCCGCCGAGCCACTGCGCGCCGAGAGCCTGCGCACCGCGGCTGCCGCGCTGCTGGCCTGGGCGCGGGTTTACCCGCCCACGGGCAACCCGATTGACGAGCGGTTCTTCCTCCCGCTGTTCCAGGCAGCCGATCTCATTGCGGCCGATCTGAGCCCGGCAGACCGGCGCGCCGTCCTGGAGTGGGTCGGCGAATTCGCCCTCGCCGGCGACCGGTTCTACGCGCCGAAGACGTACCGCAACACCGCTCGGATGAACAACTGGATGGCATGGCGGCTGCTGATCCGCGCCGTAGCGACGACCGTGGGCAGGCTGCCGTCGCTGCGAGCGGAACTCCCGGATCAGCTGGCCGAGTTCACGGCCAGGAACTACATCCCCGGACCCGATGGCCGGCTGGATGGCCGCACCTTCGACTTCATGCAGCGCGACGCGCTGAACTACCACATCGCCGCGGTGCAGCCGCTGGTCGAGATTTTGCTGTACGCCCCGGACCTGGTCAGCACGGCGGGGCGTACCGCTGTGCTGTCCGGTCTCGACTTCGTCCGGCCGTACTTTCTCCGCCGGGCGCAGCACGTCGAGTTCGCCGGCACGACGGTTCCCTTTGACCTGGCGAGGCGTGACGAGGGCAATCCCGTCTTCCAGCAGGTGCCCTGGGATCCTGCGCGCGGCCGCGTACTGCTACGGCTGGCGCGACCCGCGTTCCCCGAGGTCCGGCCCTGGACCGACGGCATCGTAGCTGCGCGCTACGACCCGCGGACGAAGCTACTGGCCGCGATTTACGGCGAGCCCCAGCGGCGTGCGGAGTGGCCGTGACGTCGCCTCCACGGCCGCTC
>JASHSZ010000716.1 GCA_030040815.1 Streptosporangiaceae bacterium | reverse complement strand
GCCGACGCCCTGCAGGAAGCGCAGCGCACCCTGGCCGGGGACCGACTGCGGGAGCTGTCCGCGCAGCGCAGACAGGTCATCACCGAGTTGCTGCCGGTCGCCGCCGCCGTGGCGGGCCAGGCAGGTCAGCCCGCCAGCCCTGCCGTGCTGGAGGAGGTCCGGGCCACCCTGGAGGCAGCCGTGGCCGACGCGGGCGCCAGGGATGCGGTCCGGTCCGGAATGCTGACCAGGGCGCTGGCGTACGCAGGGCTGGGTGCGGTGGATCTGGCCGCGGCCGCCGCGCTCGCTCCGGCGAGTCCGGCGGAGCGGCCTGGGCGGCAGCCGGGGGCGGGGCGCCGTGCGGCTCTGCCCGAAGCTGGGAGGGCAGGCCCAGCCGTGGCAGGGCGCGCTTCGGCACAACCCGCGGAATCCGACCCGGCGGCGCTCGTGGCCGCAGCCGAGTCGGCCGCGGCCGTCGCTGCTAGTGCCGTCGGTGCCGCCGAGCGCGAGCTCACCGCCATCTCCGAGCAGCGTGAGTTCCTGCGCCGCCGGATCAGTCACCTAACGGGCGAGCTCGCGCAGACCAGGGAGGAGGACGCCCGCCTGGCTGCGGATGCGCACCGGGCGGAGCAGAGCCGCGACGCCGCGGCGCGGGACCTGCGAGCCGCTGAGCGCCGGCTCGGGCGGGCGCGCCGCGAGCAGGGCGCCCAGGGCGGACCGGGCACGGGCTAGAGCCGCGGTCACTAACCAGCGGGCCGATACATTCCACCCAGTGTGGCTGTTAGAGCGCCCGACTCGTCCTGCTATGTGCAGCCAGATCAAGTGGAAAGTCGGTCATGGGCGTCGGCTGCCTGGGTCTGCTCGAGCCATATCAGGATGTGGGCCCACCCCCCAGTGTGGCCACCGGCGTGTCAGCCGGCGGCCGACCCGATGTCGATCATCCACGGGACGCCGAACTTGTCGACACACATGCCGAATTCGTCGCCCCACGCCTGCTTCTCCATCGGCATCGTGGTGGTCCCGCCGGCCGACAGCTTCTGCCAGTAGCCACGCAGCGCCGTCGCATCCCTCTCGTCGCCGCTGATGCTCACTGAGGACCCGGACATCGGCTGGAATTCCATGGTGCTTGGCGTGTCTGCGCCCATGATCGTGTATCCGTCGTTCGTCTGCAGCATCGCGTGCATGACCCGGTCGGCATCCGGGCCGTCGGCGCCGAGCTCGGCGAACGTCGTGATGTTCAGGTCCCCGCCGAAGACAGTCGCGTAGAACTGCATGGCCTCGCGGGCGTTCCCGTTGAAGTTCAGGTACGGATTGAGGCGAGATGTCATCGGTTCTCCCTACCAGAGGCAGCGTGTTCGCTACCGAGCGTAGCCTCTGTGCCTTCGCCCGTTCTCGAGGTATCGCTGTGCGGCGGTGAGCACGCGGGTCACGCTCCGGCCGAACGCGACGTCGCACGGATGGGCAACGTCCCCGGATCGGGCGTTCGCCGCCAGTTCGCTGACCACGACCCGGAGCGCGCCGACAGGGTCGGCCGGGCCGGGCAGCGTCGAGATGCCGTGCTCACCTCGCACATCAAGCCAGGATCCGGCGGCGGCCCGCGGCGCGCTGAGCGCCAGGGTGGCCGTGCTGGTTGCCCCGCGCTCGTGATGCAGCACCAGGTAGCGGAGGTCATCCCGGCCGACGTCCGCGGTGGCCTCGCGCACCGGACCGAGGACCGAGGATGGCCCACAGCAGCGACACCGCATGCGGACCGAGGCCCCACAGACCGCCGAAGTCGCGCCGCCATGGCGTGTCGAGCGGGCTTGATCCGGAGAGCGCTGTCCCGAGCCAGATCGCGTTGCCGCCCGCCCAGCCGCCCGTGTGCGTGATCTCGTCGAGCCATCGTCTGAGGTCCGGCTCGAAGCGGGCGGTGAAGAAGACCACCGACGCGACCCCAGCGGCCGCCACGGCACGGACGAGGGCGTCGGCGGCAACGTCAGTGAGCGCATCGGTTTTTCCAGCAGCAGATGCCGGCCGGCGTCGGCGGCCCTGACCGCGAGCCCGGCCTGCACGGCTGGCGGCACCGCGAACGCGACCGCGTCGACGCCGTCGAGGAAGGCGTCGAAATCCTGGCTGGCCGTCGCGTCGAAGTCGGCCGCGAGCGCGCCGGCCGCGGCCGGGTTGCGGCCCCAGATCGCCGCCAGCTCAACCCCCGGCGTACTGGCCAGGGCGGGCGCATGCACGATCCGGGTGCAGTGGCCGGTCCCGGCCACGCCGAATCGGATCGGCGCGGCGTCGCTCCGGGCACGAACCACCTGCCTGGGTGTTGCCATCCTCGGGGGCTCCTGGCTCACCCGCTGTGCTTGCCGGGCCGCCGGGGTCGGCCGGGAAATAGGACCGGCAGCAGGAGCCACCCGCAGTAGCGCAGCAGCCGTGGCCCGATGGGCATGCCAGTCACCTCCGGGCAGTAGTGCAGGAACGTGAAACCGAGCCTGCGAGCCAGCGCGCCGTCGGTGACGACTTGATCACCGATGACGACGCCCGGTCGTGGCAGATTCCGGTACAACCCGGTGACCAGAGGCTTGCGCGCCGACGCGATGTACATCACCCGGGCGGTCGAACTGGCCGGAACGCAAGCGGGACGGCGCGCGGAGTTGGTAGCGAAGCACACCACGCGCACGCCCGTGTTTGCGCAGAGCTGGCGTGCAGTGCGCGTGACCCCGTCGTCGAGTGGCTGCGGCCCGCTGTGCCAGGTTGCGACCAGCGGTTCCACGTCCACGATGTAGGTGCTGGCGGACAGCTCCGCCGCGCGGGTCAGCACGTCTCGTGGGCTCACGAAGCGTTCGTAACGCAAGCTCACCGGGTCATCTCACGCTCCGACTGACCATCCGGGGATACCGCGGGGGGCAGCGCGCCGGGACCGCCACCAGCCAGGCGCGGCCGTGACGGCGCCGCGAGGCGTCTCAGCTCAGCCCAGTTCAGCGCTGCCTTCGGCCGACGGATGCCGGGACGTTTCCGCGGTACCCGAACTCGGAGCGCACCGGCGTCGATCGTGCACTCGACCGGCACCGGCACCGACACGGCTTCACCGTCGACGCCGACCGGGATCTGCGCGGCGTTAGCTGTGACAGCGACATTGCGGGCGGCTAGCACGACCGCGCCGGTAGCATGCCGGCCGCGGAGCAGGCCGGCCGCCTGCCTGGCGCTGGTCACGTGAATGCCTACCACGCTGAGGACGCCGCCATCCAGCCGCGCCCGTCGGCTCAGCCCGGCGAGATCCCCGGTTCCGTAGGGGTTGTTGGCTACGAGCAGCGCCTGGGGGGCGTCGATCTGTATGCCGTCGACCCGCGCCTGGAGCTGCGTACCGCGCTGGCCGTCCAGCAGATCCGGGAGAATGTCGAGCGTGGTGGCGAGCTTGTCGTCTCGGTATGCGGGGGTGTCAACAACTTCGGCGTAGGCGCCGAATGACACGTTATTGACGAAAGTCCGCCCGCTGATCGCCCCCAGGTCAACGTGCAGCTCGACGCCGTCAGTCAGCGCGTCGAGGCACGCAGCGGGGTCGTCACGATCCAGACCGAGATCGGCGGCAAAGTGATTCCGGGTGCCTGCGGTGATGACCATGAACGGAATGTCGTGCTGTGCTGCCACGCCGGCGACCAGGCCCTGCGTGCCGTCCCCTCCGGCAACGCCGAGCAGGTCCGCGCC
>JASHSZ010000715.1 GCA_030040815.1 Streptosporangiaceae bacterium | reverse complement strand
GCGGCGGATGCGCGGGCCGGCCAGCGCCTCGTCGAGGTGTCCGCATCCGCTGCGGCCGCCACCGATGATGCCGCCGAGGCCGCGCACTCGGCGGGTGTGTCCGCTCCGCGGCGAGCGGGCTGATCGCCGCGACGGCGCTCGCGCCTGCAGCTCGCCGCGCCAGTGCGAGGGAGCGACCGTAGCCGGACGTCTGCCGTCACCCGCCCAGCACGCGAGCGACGCCGGAAAAGGTGAACGCTGCCGCTGCCGCGTCGGATGTGGCCCGCTCCAGCAGGCTCAGCGTGCGCTCGCCCAGCCGTGGCAGCGCACCGAGTGCAAACCAGCCGACTTCGACGGACTCCGAGTCGCTTACCCGGGCCTCGCCGCCAACGGCCCGGCACCGGAACGTGTGATCGAGGTACTGAACCTGGTCGCCATTACGGTAGGTGACCGGAGGTGACACGCCGATCGACACGAGGAACTCGGGCACGGCGATGACGCCGGTCTCCTCGAAGATCTCGCGCACCGCGGCGTCGGCGGGCTCTTCGCCCGGGTCGATGATGCCGCCGGGCAGCGCCCAGTTGCCCGTGTCGCTACGGCGCCCCAGGAGCACCCGGCCGGCTGAGTCGAAAACGGCACCCGCGGCAGTGGGCAGCCAGAGCATCTCGTGGCCGATGCGGGAGCGGAGAGTGATGACGAACTCGGGCGTGGGCACGCGGCCGACACTACCTCGCCGCTGGGACCGGCCAGAGCTCCTGTCGCTGGCATCTTGCCGAGTCTGATAACCCGCGAGAGTGGCGCATGGATGCCTGGCAGCTATCGCGTGAGCAGTAGTTACGGGGCACCCATCGCTGGCGCACCAGACACTGGCGGCGCAACCGGCGGGTCGGACTCGGTGAGACCGAGCAGCGGCTCGTCGGCGGAGCGGATGTCGGCGGTCGGCAGCCCGCCGGGATACATCGTGCGGACCCTCTCGGCGACGGCGATGGCGATCTCGACGTGTTGACGGCGGGACGAAGCGTAGAAGTCCTGCGCCTCGGCGCTGAGCTTGGGACTCGCGTGCAGAGGCTTGTCACTGACGGCGAGGAGCGTAGCGGTCGGTATCCGGTACCGGAAGCCGTTCGCGGCGACCGTCGCCGATTCCATGTCGACCGCGATGGCCCGGGAAAGCCGCAGTCGCTCCGTGACCGAGCCCAGGTTCAGTTCCCAGTCGCGGTCGGCGGTGGTGAACACGACGCCCATCCGGCTGCGCAACCCGCGCGCCGTGACCTCATCCAGCAGCAGCGTGTTCAGCGTGTGGTTCGACACCACCGGAACGCTGAGCGGCAGGATGTCGTCGAGCACGCGGTCGTCGCGCATATAGGCGGTCGCGAGCACCAGGTCACCAATCTCCTGGTGATTGCGCAACCCGCCGCAGTGCCCGATCATCAGCACGAGGTCCGGGCGCAGCACCGCGAGGTGATCGGTGAGCGTCTTGGCGTTGGACGGCCCGACGCCGATGTTGACCATCGTCAGACCTGCCCGGCCTGGCAGCGGATAGTGCAGCGCCGGCATCTGCCGGTCGGGTGCGTCCGGCCCGACGCAGTTCGGCAGTGCGGCCCGGAATTCCGTCAGGTGCCAGGAGTAGTTCGTCAGCAGCACATACCGCTGGAACCACTCAGCCGGAGTGCCGGTGTAGTGCCGTAGCCGATCGATCGACAGCGCCATCCGCTCCGCAGGGAACAGGAACAGCTTCTTGCGTCGCGGATCTGAGGTGGCTTCGTCGAGCGCCGGGCCGAGCGCCGGGTCGTGCAGGTCGACGGCCGGCCTGCCGGGCGCGACCGAGATCGTCGCTCCGGCCGCGGCCAGCCGGCCGAGTTCGCGCTCCAGGTACCAGCGGATAGCGGCCGGGGCCGCAAACTCGCCCTCGAGCACCGGATTGTGTGCCGACCACGGCCGCTCCACGATCAGCCGCGAGTACCGCCCGTCCCGGTCGGCCGCTGCCATGGCGTCGCACAGGCGCTCGACCTCGGCCCGGCGGGCGCTGTCCGGGATGACCGAGAAATCCAGCGTCATAGACGTCATCCAGACATCATGCCGCGTGCACATGCCAGGGTTGGCGGAGGGGAACGAGGTATCAGGGGCGGGTGCCGAACGTCGGCCGGCCCGGCTGCGCCGGCAAGACCGCGTAAGCGTCGCGGACCCACTCGCACAGCAGCGGCCGGGTCTCGCGCGGGTCAATGATGTCCTCGATGCCGAACCGCTCGGCGGTACGGAACGGGCTGCGCACCGCATCCAACCGCGCCCGGATCTCGGCGAGCAGCCCTGCCGGGTCATCGGCAGCCTCGAGGTCAGCCCGGTACGCTGCCTCGATCCCGCCCTCCACTGGCAGGGATCCCCAGTCTCCCGAGGGCCAGGCCCAGCGGCGGACGAGCCGGTGCCGGTTCACCAGGCCGGCACCACCGACGCCGAACACCCGCCGGATGATGATCTCCGCGGCGGGCACGCTGGCCTGGTAGACGGCGCTGATCGCCCGGACCCCGTGCCGGATAGTGCCGCGCTGCTCGGCCCTGGTGCCGATGAGCAGCCCCGGCTGGTCGGTGAACGTGACGATCGGCAGGTGGAAGGTCGAGCACAGATCCGCGAGCCGGGTCACCGCGTCCGCGCCCTCGGCGGTCATGCAGCCGCCGGCCACATACGGGTCGCAGCCCACCACCCCCACCGGGTGTCCGTCGAGCCGGGCCAGCGCGGTGACGATCGAGCCGCCGTACCCCTGCACCTCGAACACCGAGCCGCCGTCGAACACCGCGGCCAGGATGGCACGGACCGCGTATGGCTTGCGCCGGTCCCGCGGCACTGCAGACAAGAGCGTCTCGTCCCGCCGACCCGGCGAGTCCGCCCGGTGGGCTGGCGCTAGCACGGGCGGCAGGCCGTACGCGCTCGGCGGCAGGTAGGACAGGAACCGGCGGATCAGTCCGAACGCCGCTAGCTCGGACGCGGCGATGAGGTCAACGGCCCCGTTCCGGGCATGAACGCGCGCGCCGCCCAGTTCCTCCTTATCGACGTCCTCGCCCACCCCGCTCTTCACCACCGGCGGGCCGGCAACGAACAGCTGAGACGTGCCCTCGGCCAGGATCGACAGGTGCGCGACGCAGAGCCGGGCAGCGCCGAGGCCGGCCACCGGGCCGAGCCCGGCCGCGATCACCGGCACCACGGACAGGTTGTCCACGACGCGATCCCAGCCGGGATTCACCGGCACGTAGGTGTAGCCGTGCTGTTCCAGCGACTTGACGCTGCCGCCGCCGCCGGTTCCCTCGACCAGCCGGATGATCGGCAGCCGCAGCTCGCCCGCGAGCTGCTCGGCGTAGATCTGCTTCCCGGCGATGGCCGCGTCGGCCGCGCCGCCGCGGATGGTGAAGTCGTCGCCGCCGACAACGACCTTGCGGCCGTCGATCAGGCCGGTGCCCAGGACGAAGTTGGCGGCCATGAAGCTGGCGAGCTGACCGGCGTCGTCGTAGCGGGTCGAACCAGCCAGCGCCCCGATTTCCCGGAACGAGCCGTCATCGAGCAGGGCGGCGATCCGTTCCCGGACGGTGAGCCTCCCGGCGTCATGCTGGCGGGCAATCTTGGCGGAGCCGCCCATCTCCTCGGCGAGTCGCTGCCGCCGCGCCAGCTCGTCGAGCTCCGGTTGCCATGTCATGCCGGTACAAGCTAACCCAATCGGGCCGCCACCAGCCAGTGACTGCTGCCGCGCCGGCACCCGCGGACGGCTCGATTCGAACTGGTCAGGCGCTTCCCTGATAGGCGCGGAGCAGCAGGTCGAGTGCTTCGTCGTCCAGCTCGGTCACCGAGTGCAGCGCGACTCGCACGTTGAGCCCGCCGCCAGCGCTGTTCGTGCCGGCCAGCAGCCGTCCGCCCGGCACGGCGCCATCGAGCCGAAGCACAAGGTCCGTCCTGGTCCGGGTGGCCGGCTGTACCGCCGCGAACGTGCGCCGCGGAGTCAGCAGCGAGGTGTAGGTCTTGCGCGCCTGCACGTCGACGGGGCCGAACGTGGACGCCGCCGCGACCACTGCGTCCAGGATCGGACGAAGCTGCGGCCGGTCGGCGTACTGGCCGTCGAGCAGCTCGTCAGCGGAGGCGGGCAGGTAGTCCGGTAGCCGAACCGTTCCATCACCAGCAGCATCTGCTGGTATCCGGTGACGCGCTGACTGGTCAGCCACGTCCGCAGCGCACGTTCGTCAGCGACGCCCGGCTGAGCGGCGACGCGCTCGTTCTACCACGCGACGTCGTGCCCGGTATCCCGGACAAGCGCCGTCGTGATCGACTCGCGCATCTCAGCCCAGGTACGCAGCGGCATGGCGCCATTGTGCCGCTCAGCCGGCACGGACCGGGACGCTTTCGAAGCCGCGCAGCACGAGAAGTGGCCGTCGAGTGGGTGTCCCGGCCAGCTCGACGACGGGATAGCCGTGAGCGCTAGCCAGCAAGCAGCAGGATCCCTCCGACCAGCAGCGCGATAACCTTCACAGCTTCCAGGCCGATATAGGCGTGGTGTGCGTATGACCGGGGCGCGTCTTGGCCGGCGAGCACCGCATCGGACCGGCGGGTCAGCGATCGCCGGATGAAGATCAGCTGGACCGCTAGCGCCGCGGTCGCGACCGCCAGCAGCGCCAGCGCGCTGGCCCGCGGCTGGTGTACCGCGAGGCTGGCCACGATGACCACGGCTAGTACCGCCTCGGCGGTGTTGAGGGCGCGGAACACGAGCCGGCCGATGCCGAGTCCGATGCGCAGTGTCACCTCCGGGGCGCGGAACTTCAGTGGCGCTTCGAGGAACGAGATGGCGAGGACCATCCCCAGCCAGACGAACGTCGCGGCCACCGCTCCGCGGCTGCGCCCGTCATGGCCTCGCCGCAGCCGCAGCGAGATGGGCGACGCACAGGTAGTTCTGTCGCATGCTCCTGAGGTCAGCCACGCGAACAGTCTCCCAGCCATGGGCGGAGCGACCCACCCGATGGGATGCGTAAGGGGCGTCGTGCCTTCTGGCACGACGCCCCTTGTCTGCGTTGGCAGCGGTCGGGACGGTCAGCCCCACCGGAACAGCCGGCGGGCGAGCAGGCTGGTCGCGACTGCCCAGCCGGCCAGGACGCCCAGGTACAACACGGGCGGGAAGGTGCCGCTGAGAGTGTCCGCCATCGCGGTCACCGCCGCGCCAAGCGGGGTCGCGTGACTGATGTCCTGCAGGGTCGGGCTCATATCGGGGATCGGCAGCCACATGCCGGAGAAGAACATCATCGGGTAGAACAGCACCGCACCGATGCCATGCGCCATCCGCGTGGTCTTCGCGACGCTCGCGACGCAGAGCCCGATGCCCATCAGGGCCATGACGGCCAGCAGCAGGGTCAGGATGAACCCGCCGAACTGGGTCGGCAGCCCCACGTGGTAGGCCAGTCGCGCGGCGACGACGACGACGGCCGCCATGATCAGCACCGTGGCCAGGTTGACGATGACCTCAGCGGCCAGCAGCCGACTAGCACCGGCAGGCGTGGTGCCGAACCGTCGCAGTATTCCGCGCTCCCGGTAGGTGGCCAGCGTGCCGGCGGACGCAATCAGGCAGACGAGCGCAGCGCCCATCAGGATGATGACCGGCACGTACACATACATCAGGGACCGGCCGCCGAGGCTCGCCATCGGCTGGTGTATGCCACCGATGGTGCCGATGACGGCCAGCAGGATGAGCGGAAGCCCAATGCCGACGATGGGCCCGATCAACTCGCGCACGAACAGCTTCGCCTCGGTGAGCGCGAGTTGCCTGAGGGGTGACGGCCGCCGGACGGGCCGCACGCTGGCGGTAGGGGTGGTTGCCGTGGTGGTGCCTGCAGCGGTGATAGCTGACATCGGTCAGCCCTCCTTGGTTTCATGCTCAGCGTGCCGACCGGTGAGGGCGAGGAAGGCATCCTCCAGGTTGGCCTGCTCGACTCTTAGCTGCCGTGGCTCGATCCCGTGGCGCGCCAGCACAGCCGTGACAGCGGCCAGCACGTTCCCGTTCCCGGTCACGGTGACGGTGTCGCCGCGGCGACCGACGCTGGTGACGTCGGCCAGTGCCGACAGCAGGGCTGGGTCGAACGTGGCAGGGGCCAGGAACCGCACGGTCATCCCGGCGTGGATGCTCTCCGCCAGCGCCGCGGGGGTGTCCAGGGCGACGACCCGCCCGGAGTCCACGAGCGCCACCCGGTCGCAGAGGTGCTCGGCTTCTTCCATGAAGTGGGTGACGAGGACGATCGTCACGCCGCGGTCCCGG
>JASHSZ010000714.1 GCA_030040815.1 Streptosporangiaceae bacterium | reverse complement strand
GCGCACTTGGTATCAAGCACGCGCTGCTCGTGGTGACCAATTGCGACCTCGCCGATCCGGCTCCCGTGCTGGCCGATGCGACCGCCCGGATTGGCCGCGGCGCGCACGCTGACGTCGCGGCGGTGGCGGTCAGCTTGGTGACCAGGGCAGGCTTTCCGGAACTGGTGGCGGCGCTCGAGGAGCTGTGCGCCCGGCAGCCAGCGCCTGACCCCGGTGCCCCGGCCCGGATCTGGATCGATCGGTCGATCACCGTGACCGGAGGCGGCACGGTGGTGACGGGCACGCTGCCGGCCGGCCGCGTTCGCAAGGACGAGGCGTTGCTCGTCACTCCGGCTATGCGGCCGGTGCGCGTCCGTGAGCTACGGTCGATCGGCAGTCCCGCAGATACGCTGACGGGCACCGCGCGCGTCGCGCTGGAGCTTCGCGGCTTGGGTCGCCACCCGCTGCGCCGTGGTATGGCGCTCATCCAGCCGGGCCGGTGGACTCTTACGGACGTGATAGACGTGCGGGTCGGGCCGGCGTTTGCGCCCCAAGCCGCCGACGGCGAGTGGACGGGGGTGCACGACGCGCAAGCCGCGACGCTGGGGCAGCTGGCCCATTCCGTCATCCTGCACGTCGGCTCGGCCCGAGTCGTCGCGCGGGTGCGCCCGCTGGGCGCCGCCCTGGCCCGGCTGAGCCTCGCCGAGCCGTTGCCGCTGCACGTCGGCGACCGCGTTCTGCTGCGCGAGGTAAGCGCCCGGCGGCCGCAGTCATTGGCTGCGGTAGCCGGCGCGGTCGTGCTGGACGTCGTCCCGCCGCCGCTCGCCCGCCGGGGCGCGGCCGCAGCGGCCGCCCGGCAGCTGGCTGCCTGGCCAGACCGGCCGACCGCCACGGAGTTGCTTGCCAGGCACGGTCTGTTGCGAGGCAGCGCGCTGTTCGCGATGGGCGTGCCTGAGCTGCCCGAGCCCGTCGCGGGCGAGTGGCTCGCCGATCCCGGCTACTGGCGGGCACTCGGTCATCAGCTCGGCGAGGTGCTCGCCGCGCACGCTGCCGCTGAGCCGCTAACCACGGGAATGCCCATCGAGGCCGCTCAGGCTGCGCTCAATCTGCCAGACCGGAGGCTCGTCGCGGCGCTCGCCAGGCCGCCGTTCCGGATCTCCTGCGGTGCCGTCCAGATTGGCTCGCCGCCGACAGCGCCGGGCAGGCAGCTGTCGGAGGCCGTACTGGCCGCGATCCGGGTGCTGCGCGCTGACCTCGCCGCGGCCCCGTTCGCGTCGCCGGACGCCGGACGGCTGCGCAAGCTGGGGCTGGATCCGCGCAGCATCGCGGCTGCGGTGCACGCTGGTGAGCTCTTGCGCATCAGCGATCAGGTTGTGCTCGCGCCGGGCGCGGACATAGCGGCGGCTGCGATTCTGGCGGCTCTTGAGCAGCCCTTCACCGCCGCGCAGGCCAGACAGGCCCTCGGCACGACCCGACGCACGGCGATCCCGCTGCTGGAGTACCTGGATTCGGCGGGTCTCACGCAGCGGCTGGCCGACGACCGAAGGCTGGTCCGGGCGCACGACACCGCGCGGGCAGTGTCCACAGTGGCCGCCACCGCGGCTGCTGCGGATAGTTAGCCCGCGCCGAACCGCGTGGCTGACCAGCTGCGGGCATCCGCGGGTGGGACGCCCTGCGTGATCCACCGGGACAGCACCGCTGCGGTCGCGGGTGCGTTGAGAATCCCGGTGCGGAAATGCCCGGAAGTGAGCCACGCGTTGGCCAGACCTGGCACCTTGTCGATAACGGGCCGACTGTCGGGATGCCGCGGCCGGAAGCAGCACCACTGATAGGCAGCCCCGAGCCCGCGTAGCCGCGGCAGCACGGCGGCGACGCCCGCTGTTATCGCCTCGATGACGTCGGGCTGCACCGCAGGAGTCTCGTCGCCGACGTCAAACGTCCCGCCTGTCAGCAGCCGGCCATCCTCGATCTGGGTCGCGACGGGCGCGACGATGCCCGGCAGCCGGACATTAGTGCGCTCGGTCACCAGCAGGTGACCCTTGACCCGGTCCGACGGAATATGCAGCGGCAGCCCGTCCAGAACCGGCGGCCGGCCGGTGGCGAACACCACCACGCCGGGACTGATGGCACCGCTGGACGTGCCGACGCTGACCACCCGGTCGCCGCTGATGTCGACCGAGGTCGCGGCGACGCCGGTCGCCACGGCGGGCAGTCGCGCCGCCAGCCTCGCGACGGCGCGTAGCGGGTTGACCCTTCCCTGACGGCGGATGAACGCACCCTCCATGGGACGAGCGAGGCCGGGAACGAGCTCGGCCACCTGGCCAGGATTGAGCCACTCCACGTCGCGCGGCTGGTGCGCGGCGAAGCCGCTGTCGTGCGGCGCCAGCCCGAGCCAGTCGAGCTCCACCAGGCCTACGCCGTCCGGTAGCGCCCGCTGCAGGTCGCGCCACCGTTCCAGCGATGCGCGCTCGAGGTCGACGAACGGCTCCGGGTCACTCCACTGGTGCGGTTCGGGGATCAGCAGGCCCGCGGCGCCGCCAGTGGCGCCGGCGCCGAGCCGGCCTGTCTCGATGAGCAGCACCGCACCGAGGCCGGCATCCGCGCAGGCAAACGCCGTGGTCACGCCCACAATGCCGCCGCCGACGACCAGCACGTCCGGTCTCGCTCCGGCTACGCTGCTGTCCGCCCGGCCGAGTACGGCGCGCTCGTCCGCGGTGAGCTGGTCACGCCAGATAGCGCCGGTGACCGTCATAAGACCATCCTGGGTCGGCCCGAGCGGGTCAGCCCGGTGCTGCCGAGTCATCGTAGGCGACGCCGCCGTGCGCATTGCGGCGCGGTCGGCGACCAGGTCCGAACAATGGCCAACCAGCAACGTGGCGGCAACACGGTGTTCCCGGCGGCGAAACACCGCT
>JASHSZ010000713.1 GCA_030040815.1 Streptosporangiaceae bacterium | reverse complement strand
CAGCCGGGTGCGCGGACACTCTGGTACTGCTGCGCGGCGGTGGCGACCTGGCGACGGGCGCGGCTTGGCGGCTGACCAGGGCGGGCTTCCCGGTGGTCGTCTGCGAGCTTGAGCACCCGCTGACCGTGCGCCGCCGCGTCGCGCTGTCGTCGGCAGTGGCCGACGGGCGCGTCGAGATCGAGGGCATGGTCGGCGTCCGGGCAACCGTGTCCGAGGCGATCGGCCTGACCCAGCAGGGGCTGGTGCCTGTGCTGGTCTCATCAGGGCTTCCTGAGCTGTCTGCGCAGGTAGTCGTCGACGCGAGGATGGCCAAGCGGGCGCTTGATACGACCATCGACGACGCCCCGCTGGTCGTCGCGCTCGGGCCCGGTTATACGGCGGGCGTCCATGCGCACGCGGTGGTCGAGACCATGCGCGGGCCGCACCTCGGCCGGGTGTTCTGGTTCGGGTCCGTCGCGCCCGATACCGGCACGCCGGGCGAGGTCGCAGGGCACGGGACCGAGCGGGTGCTGCGGGCTCCCGTCGAGGGTGCCGCGCGCTGGGAGGCACGCATTGGCGACCTCGTCGAGGCCGGCGCGGTGCTCGGCACTGTCGGCGGGCGGGAGGTCCACTCCCCGTTCGCAGGCGTGGTCCGAGGGCTGGTCGCGGACGGCACGGTGGTGCCCGCCGGTCTCAAGGTGGGCGACGTGGACCCGCGGGCCGACACCGACTGGCGGGAGATATCGGACAAGGCCCTCGCGGTTGGCGGCGGCGTGCTCGAGGCCGTCCTGACCTGGCGGCACGGGTTAGCAACCGACATACGGCAACCGGTACGCGCCGCGGCGGGGCCGCGCGACCGGGCGCAAGAGGAGGAGTAGCGATGCCGGATTCGTTGATCCCTCAAGGCCAGCGGGTCGAGCAAGGGAGCTCGGGGCTGGCGCACCGGATCGCGGTGGCCGGAGGCGACCGGCCCGCCGACTTGGTGCTGCGCGGCGGCCGGGTGCTGTCGGTCTTCACCGGCGAGCTGCTCCAGGCCGACGTCGCCCTGGCCGGCGAGTACGTGGCCGGGCTCGGCAGCTATCAAGGGCTCGCGGAGGTCGACGTCACCGGTCTGATCCTGCTGCCGGGCTTCATCGACGCCCACATGCACATCGAGTCGACAAAGCTCATGGTCGACCAGTTTGCCCGCGCCGTGCTGCCCGCGGGTACGACGACCGTCGTCCTCGACCCGCATGAGATAGCTAACGTGTTCGGCATCGAAGGCGTCCGGGCGCTGCTGGCCTCCGCCGGGCAGATGCCGCTTGACTACTACATGATGATGCCGTCGTGCGTGCCGGCCGGACCGTTCGAGTCCAGCGCGTTCACGCTCGGGGCGGCAGACATCGCCGAATTGCTGGCCAGTGAGCCGCGGGCCATCGGCCTGGCGGAGCTGATGGATTTCCCTGGCGTCGTGGCCGGTGATCCGGCGGTGCTGGCCAAGATCGAGGTCGTGCGCGCGGCCGGCCGCCACATCGATGGCCACGCTCCGCGGCTGACCGGCAAGGACCTGTGCGCCTACCTGGCAGCCGGTGTCGGCAGCGACCATGAGTGCACCACGGTCGACGAGGCGCTGGAGAAGCGGCGGCTGGGCATGCAGATCATGATCCGCGAGGGCTCCGCGACCCGCGACGTCCAGGCCCTGATCCCGCTGGTCATCGCGCACGGCCCGGCCAACTGCATGCTGTGCACCGACGACTGCGAACCGCACCTGCTCTTGCGCGAGGGCCACATGAACCGGGTCATCCGCCGCGCGGTCGCGGTCGGCTGCCCGGCCGCCGACGCCGTCACGATGGCGACGCTGCACGCCGCGCGCTGGCACCGGCTCACCGAGCACGGCGCGATCGCGCCCGGCTACCTGGCTGACATCGTGGCTGTCGAGGACCTGGAGCGGTTCGCCCCGGTCCGGGTCTACAAGCGCGGACAGCTCGTCGCCAAGGAGGGCTGCGCCCTCGCCGTGCCGGGGGCCCACGTGCCGGAGTGGATGCGCGGCAGCGTGCACGTCCGCACGCTCACCGCTGCTGATTTCGACGTCGCCGCCCAGGGTCCGGTGCGCGTGATCGGGGTCGAGCCCGGCACCATCGTGACCAGGAATCTTGTCCGGCAGGCCAGCGTCCTGGCCGGATCCGCCGTTGCTGATCCGGCCAGGGATCTGGCCAAGGTCGCCGTGATCGAGCGCCACCATGACACCGGGCGAATAGGCCTCGGGTTCGTGACCGGGTTCGGCCTGCGGCGTGGTGCGCTGGCCTCGACGCATGCGCATGACGCGCACAACCTCGTCGTCGTCGGGGTCGACGACGCCGACATGGCCGTCGCGGTCAACCGGCTCGCAGAACTCGGCGGGGGACAGGTGGCCGTCGCGGGCGGCCGGGTGCTTGCCGAGCTTCCGCTCCCGATCGGCGGGCTGGTATCCGACCGGCCTGCCGAGGACGTGGCCGCCGCGGCGGAATGTCTCGAGCAGGTCGCCGACGCCGACCTCGGCGTGACGCTTCCGGCTCCGCTGATGGCCATGTCGTTCCTCGCACTTTCGGTGATCCCCGAGCTGAGGATCACCGATCTGGGCTTGATCGACACGGTGAAATTCGCCAAGACGCCACTGGAAGTGGCGCCCGGCTAGCCGCCCTGGCCCGCTTGCCGAGGACCTTCGGCCTCCAGGGCGCAGGACCATCGGCAATGGCCGCCACATCGGCACTCGAACTAGGAGATTGGTGATGACCATAGAACTTGCGAAGGCAATGTCGCGGCTCGGAACGGAGTCCGCGTTTGATGTCCTTGCCCAGGCAAAGGCACTTGAGGCGCGCGGTCGTACGATCATTCACCTGGAGATCGGGGAGCCAGACTTTGCGACGCCCCCGCATGTCGTGGAGGCTGCCGTCGAGGCGCTGCGCGCTGGCTATACGCACTACGTGCCGGCTCCGGGCGTCCCGGAACTGCGGGAGTCCGTGGTCGCCTTCCTCGAGCGCTGGCAACGGCTGCGCACGAGTCCCGATCGCGTGGTCATCACACCGGGAGCCAAGCCGGTGATGTTCTTCGCGATGCAGGCGCTGTGCCAGGACGGCGACGAGGTCATTTGCCCGGATCCCGGGTTCCCGATGTATGAATCGATCGCGGCGTTCACCGGCGCGAAGCCGGTGCCGCTGCCGCTGCGCGAGTCCAACGAGTTCCGCATCGACCCAGGCGAACTGGAACGGCTCATCACGCCACGGACCAAGCTGCTGATCCTGAACTCGCCGCACAACCCGTGCGGAAGCGCACTGAGCAAGGCCGACTGCGAGGCGATCGCCGAGATTGCCATCGCCCATGACCTGACCGTGCTGTCCGACGAGGTGTACTGGGCGATCCGATATGACGGCCGCCACGCCAGCGTGCTGGACGTGGACGGAATGGCCGAGCGAACCATCCTGCTGGACGGCTGGTCGAAGACATTCGCGATGACGGGCTGGCGGCTCGGCTTCGGAGTGCTGCCCCCGCCGCTGGTCGAGCCGGTGACACGGCTCATCATCAACTCGGTGTCCTGCACGTCCGCCTTCAGCCAGCACGCCGCGAAGGCCGCGCTTGACGGCCCGTGGGAGCCAGTGGAGCGGATGGTCGCCGAGTTCCGCGAGCGCCGCGACCTCATCGTCGACCTGCTGAACAAGATCCCCGGAGTCTCCTGCCAGACCCCGGACGGCGCCTTCTACGTCTTCCCCAGGGTCACCGAGATCGGCCTGCCTGCCGCAGAACTACAAGCCCGGCTGATGAACGAGGCCGGAGTTGCGGCCCTGCCAGGCACCGCCTTCGGCAGCTACGGGGAGGGCTACCTGAGGCTCTCGTACGCAAACTCGGCCGAGAACCTGCGCGCCGCCGCGGCCGCGATCGACGCGATGGTCACGACCATGTGATCCGACCAGAGCAGCCGTCCAGGACTCCAGCGAGCTGGCTGCATGAGCGAATGTGGCACGACAACGGAGTGGAAGGGAATGTGCAAAGGTGAACAGCTACGTGCAGACGGTGATCGAGCGGATCGCCGCCGACAATCCCGGTGAGCCCGAGTTCCTCCAGGCTGTCACCGAGGCCTACGGATGCCTCGGCCCGGTGCTCGAGCGGCATCCCGAGTACCGGGCCGCAAAGCTGCTGCAGCGAATGGCGGAGCCCGAGCGGGTCATCCTGTTCCGGGTTCCGTGGGTCGATGACGCGGGCGAGATCCAGGTCAATCGCGGCATCCGGGTGCAGATGAACAGCGCGATCGGGCCGTACAAGGGTGGGCTGCGATTCCACCCGACCGTGCGCCTCGGCCTGCTGAAGTTCCTCGCCTTCGAGCAGGTGTTCAAGAACGCGCTCACGACGCTGCCGATGGGCGGCGGCAAGGGCGGGTCGGACTTCGACCCCAAGGGCAAGAGCGACGCCGAGGTCCGTCGGTTCTGCCAGTCGTTCATGACCGGCCTGTACCGGCACATAGGTCAGTTCACCGACGTCCCGGCTGGCGACATCGGCGTGGGCTCCAGGGAGATCGGATACCTGTTCGGCCAGTACAAGCGCATCACCAACGAGTTCAGCGGCGTGCTCACCGGCAAGGGCTACGACTGGGGCGGCTCGCTCATCCGTCCCGAGGCGACCGGCTACGGCGCCGTGTACTTCGCCGACGAGATGCTCGCCACCCGAGGGGACTCCATCGCTGGCAAGACCTGCCTGGTGTCGGGCAGCGGGAACGTCGCACAGTACACCGTCGAGAAGCTCATCGACGAGGGAGCCGTGGCGGTCACCATGTCGGACTCCAGCGGCTTTATTCACGATCCGGCTGGAATCGACCGCGAGAAGCTCGAGTGGGTGAAGGAACTCAAGAATGTCCGCCGCGGTCGAATCCGTGAGTACGCCGAGCACTTCCCCGGCGTCACGTACGTGCACGCCGAGGCGGGGGAGCACAACCCGCTTTGGGAGGTGCCTGCCGACTGCGCGTTCCCGTCGGCAACCCAGAACGAGATCAGCGCGAGCGACGCCAAGACTCTGCTCGCCAACGGGATTACCGCAGTCGTGGAGGGCGCTAACATGCCGACCACCCCCGAGGGCGTCGAGCTCTTCCTGGCCGCAGGCATCCTCTACGCGCCGGGCAAGGCCGCGAACGCCGGAGGGGTGGCGGTATCGGGGCTTGAGATGGCGCAAGACAGCGAACGCATGCACTGGGCCCGCCGGGTTGTGGACGAGCAGCTTCGCTCGATCATGAGGTCGGTGCACCAGCAGGTCAGCACGGCAGCCGAGGAGTACGGGCGCGCGGGCAACTACGTGGCAGGCGCGAATATTGCGGGGTTCTGCCGGGTCGCGGACGCGATGCTGGCCGAGGGCGTGGAGTAGGAGAGAGGATGCTGCGCTCGCGACGGCCGGGGTGGCCTTCGGGGCGCCGGGTGAGAGGTGGACAGATGCCGACCGTGGGGCTCGAACAGCACATCGTCGACCGGGGAGTCTATGACCGCACAGTGGCGAGGTTCCGGGAGGCACGGATCCTGCTGCCGACATTCGCGCAGCTCGCCGAGCCTGGCCGCATTCCCGCCGAGATACGCGGCGCGCTGGCCGGGGTGAAGCCGGACGAGGCTCACCCGCTGAACCTGTTTCGGGTGCACTGGTACAACGCGGCCGACCGGACCAGCCAGGCCGAACTCCCCGGGCACGTCGTGCTGGGCAAGGAACTCACCGGTGTCGACGCGAAGATCGTGGTGGCCTTTGGGGCCAGGTTCCCGATGATCGCCTCGCACAAGGTGCTGGCCGCTTACGGCTGCCTGGCGCCGAGGATCATCACCGGCCAGTTCGACCCGACCAGTCACCGCGCCATCTGGCCATCGACCGGCAACTACTGCCGCGGCGGCGTAGCGATCTCCCGGCTGATGGGCAGCCGGGGGGTCGCCGTCCTGCCGGCTGGCATGAGCCAGGAGCGATTCGACTGGCTCGACGGCTGGGTCACCGATCCATCAGACATCATCCGGACACCGGGAACGGAAAGCAACGTCAAGGAGATCTACGACAAGTGCGCCGAGCTGTCCGCGGACCCGAGCAACGTGATCTTCAACCAGTTCGCGGAGTTCGGCAATCATCTCGTGCACTACCAGACCACGGGCCGGGCCCTGGGCGCCGTGTTCGAGCAGATGCGGCGGGCCAGGCCCGAGCTGAGGCTGCGCGCGTTCGTCTCGGCCTCAGGCTCAGCCGGAACGCTGGGCGCGGGAGACTACCTCAAGGAGACCTACGGCTCGGCGATCGCCGCCGTGGAGGCTGAGCAGTGCCCGACGATGCTCAGGAACGGCTACGGCGAGCACAACATCCAGGGCATCGGCGACAAGCACATCCCGCTGATCCACAACGTCGCCAACACCGACTTCGTGGTCGCGGTATCCGACCGGGCGACCGACCACCTGTCGCTGGTGCTGGCCGCTCCGGCTGGCCTGGGGTACCTGCGGGACCGGCGGGGTGTCAGCGAGCAAGAGATGTCGGCGCTGCCGCTGTTCGGGCTGTCGAGCATCTGCAACATCGTGGCAAGCGTGAAAATTGCCACCTACCTGGAGCTCGGACCCGACGATGTGATCGTCACCGTAGCGATAGACGGAGCCAGCATGTACGAGAGCGAGCGCACACGGATCCAGGTCCGGGACTTTCCCGGCGGCTTCGACGAGGTCGCCGCGGCCGAAGAATTCGGCCGGTGGATGCTGGCGGCGGGCACCGGCAACATGCTGGAAACCACACGAGCGGACCGACGGCGGATCTTCGACCTCGGCTACTACACCTGGGTGGAGCAGCAGGGCGTGCCGGTCGGCGCCTTCACCGCGCGCTGGGACCAGTCGTTCTGGACCGGGCTGCGCGCACTGCCGCCCGCATGGGACGAGATGATCAGCGAGTTCAACGGCCGGACCGGGGTGAGTCCGTGACCGGGGCGCTGAGTACGATCGCCTGCGCCGGATGCGGCAGCGTCCCGGACGCCTTGGACCCGTACCCGTTCCGCTGTCGCAACGCCGGAACTGATGACGTCGACCACGTGCTGGTCCGGACGCTCGACCTTGAGCGCGTGCGGTTCCCGGACCCGGCTGGTGCACACGACAACCCGTTCCTCCGCTATCGCACGTTGCTGAACAGCTGCCACCGTGCTGCCGCAGCCGGACTGCCGGACGAGGAGTTCTGCGCGCTCGTCCGCGCGCTGGACGGACGAGTCGCGCAGGTGGACGGGCAGGGATTCGGCCGCCGGCCGTTCCACCGGGACGAGCTACTCAGCGGCAGGCTCGGGTTCACCGAGCCGGGCGGCGTCTGGGTCAAAGACGAGACCGGCAACGTCGCGGGCTCGCACAAGGCACGCCATCTCATGGGAGTGCTGCTGCACCTGGCCGTGGCTGAACGGATCGGGCTCGCAGACCCAGCGCGTCGGCCCAACCTGGCTATCGCGAGCTGCGGTAACGCGGCGCTGGCCGCTGCGGTCCTGGCCAGCGCCGGCGACTGGCCGCTACAGGTGTTCGTCCCGGTGGACGCCGAGGGCGGCATCGTGACGCGCCTGCGGCAGCTCGGCGCGCACGTGGTGACCTGCCCGCGGCTGCCCGATCAGCCCGGTGACCCCACCTATCACCGGCTGATGCGGGAGCTAGCGAGCGGCGCCCTGCCGTTCACGTGCCAGGGCAACCTGAACGGGATGGCCATCGAGGGCGGCCAGACCCTCGGCTACGAAATGGTCACCGAGCTGGCCGGATCGGGCGTGGAGCTGGATCACCTGGTCGTCCAGGTAGGCGGCGGCGCGCTGGCTACCGCCTGCATCAGGGCGTTCGAGGAAGCAGTCGCGCTCGGTGTCGCCTCGGCCGGGCCTTGCGTGCACACCGTCCAGACGCAGGGCGCCCACCCGCTCGAGCGCGCGTACGACCTCGTGCGGGCCGGGCTGCCCGCGCGCCCCGCGCCTACCGACGTGCAGGCTGCCATGTCTGCTGCCGCCCAGCACCGGTCCGCCTACATGTGGCCGTGGGAGACCGAGCCCAAGAGCCTCGCCACTGGCATCCTGGACGACGAGACCTACGACTGGCGTGCAGTGGTCGAGGGCATGCTGCGCAGCGGTGGCGAGCCCATCGTGGTATCGGAGGACCAGATCGCGACGGCACATGCCCTCGGGAACGAGGCTGGCTACCGCGTCGACCCGACGGGCACCGCCGGGCTCGCCGGGCTGCTCGAGCTTCGCGGCCGCGGCGCGGTGCGGTCGCGCGAACGCGTTGCGGTCCTGTTCACGGGCGTGCAGCGATGATGCGCACGCTCGGGCCACCAGGTGCCTAAAGTCACGCAAGCCATGGCCGAAGGTCATTGTGCTGGCGAAACATCAGGTGTTTGGTTCAACATGGGTCACATCTAACTGCCGCCACTCAACAGAATGTGCAGGGAGGAGAACGTAATGGCCAGTGATACCTCGCCGGAAGTAAAGCAGTACGCGGCGTTCAAGATCGAGCAGCGCGGCATTGACCTCATCCCGGAAGATGAGCGGAAACAGCGGCCGAGCGGACTCGGCTGGCTGTGGGCTGGCGCGGTGTTCAACGTGGAGTTCTTCTTCTACGGCACCCTGATCATGATTTTCGGCCTGTCGGTGTGGCAGGCGGTCGTCTGCGTCGTCGTCGGCAACCTGTTCTACGCATTGCTCGGGTTCGCCAGCATCCAGGGCCCGCTGACCGGGACGACGGCATTCATGATCAGCCGGGCGCCGTTCGGCAAGAACGCGAACCGATCGGTAGGTCTGTTCAACTGGGTCACTCAGGTTGGCTTCGAGATCGAAGGTGTGTACTTCGTCGTTGCCACGGTGATCCTGCTGTTCCTCCACTACGGCAATACGCTCGGGACCCCGGCGAAGATCGTTCTGATCATCCTGGCGTCCGCGGTCCAGATGCTGATGCCGCTGTTCGGCCACGCGACGATCTCGAAGCTGCTGCGCTGGCTGGCGTACGTGTTCATCGTGCTGACCATCGTTCTGGGCGTGTTCATCTTCCAGCGGCTGCACCTGTCGCACTTCCACGTCGCCGGCGCGTCCTGGGCCGTCTGGACGACCGCGCTGGTGCTGATCATCTCGGTCGGCGGGCTCGGCTGGGTCGAGAACGGCAACGACTATTCCAGGTACCTGCCCTCCGACACCCCGAAGATGCGGACGTTCTGGGCGGCCACGATCGGCGGCGGCGTCCCGTCGCTGCTGCTCGAACTCCTCGGCATCTTCGCGTTCACCGTCACCACCAAGACCGTCGGCATCACCCAGATCGGCGTGCCCCAGGCATTCCCGACCTGGTTCGTCGTGCCGTTCCTGATCTTCGCGATCGTCCAGCTGTTCTGCATCAACACCATCGACCTGTACTCCTCCGGCGTCACGCTGCAGGCGCTCGGTATCCCGATCAAGCGGTGGGGCGCGGTCATCATCGACACCGTCGTGGTGGCAGTCATCACGTACTTCATCCTGTTCCACGGGAAGTTCTCCAGCGACTTCGCCGGCTTCCTGCTGTACATCGTGGTGTGGCTGGCACCGTGGTTCGGCATCCTGCTGGTCGACTACCTGCTGCGCCGGGGCCGGTATGACCGGGATGCGCTGGCTGCCGGGCGCCAGGGCCTGTACTGGCGTCATGGCGGGATCCACTGGCCCGCGGTGATCGCCCAGGGCGTCGGCATGGTTGCAGCGCTGATGTGGATCGACGCCCCGACCGCGTACCCGTCGTACGTCGGCCCGCTGTCCAGCCGCACGGACGGCGCGGACTTCAGCTGGCTGATCGGGATCGCGCTGGGGGCCGGCCTGTACTGGCTCTTTGCCGGCCCGCTGCACGGGCTGTTCGGGGAGCGCTCGGTGCGGGAGGAGGGCGAGCTCACCGCGCTGCCAAGGTAAGGGCAACCGCAAGCACCGCCGCTGCCAGGGCAAGCCGTGGCAGCGGCGGTCGCCGATGGCGGGCTCGGGCATGTTCCACGTGCTGGACGAGCTCAGCCGTGACCGCGCGGCACGGCATCCAGCAGTGGCTTAAGGACGTCCTCGATCGTTGGCGATCCGGCTGCCTCAGCAAGGTTGTAGCGCACTCTCAGCGCTGGCTTGCTGATCGTGATGAGCCGCGCCAGATCGATCGGCGTCGCGATAACTACCGTGTCGGCGTCGGCCGCGTTGATCATTTGTTCGAGGTCGCGTAGCTGCTGGTCGCTGTACCCCATGGCCGGCAGAATCGGGCCAACGGCGTATTTCGCGTACACGTCGCGAATGGTGCCGGTGGCGAGGTGACGGGGGTCCACGATCTCGGCGGCGTCGTTGCGGCGGGCGGCGACAACGCCGGCCCCGTACTGCATCTCGCCGTGCGTCAGGGTGGGACCGTCCTCGATCACCAGCACGCGCCGTCCTGTGATCAGCTCGGGCTTCTCCACGGTCACGTCACTGCGGGCACGTACGACCGTGGCAGTGGGATTCAGCGCGGAGATGGCTACGTCGATCGCGTCCAGCTGCTGCTGCGTCGCCGAGTCGATCTTGTTGACGACCAGCACGTCGGCCGCCCGAAAGTTGAGGTCACCGGGGTAGTAGGCGCTCTCATGCCCCGCGCGAAGCGGGTCGGCGACGGTTATCCACAGATCCGGCCGGTAGAACGGATAGTCGTTATTTCCGCCGTCCCAGACAAGGACATCGCACTCGGCCTGCGCCTGCTTCAGGATCGCCCCGAAGTCGACGCCGGCGTAGACGACCGTGCCCTCAGCCAGGTGCGGCTCATACTCTTCCCGCTCTTCCACGGTGACCCGGTGGATGTCCAGGTCGGCATACTCGGCGAACCGCTGGACGCGCTGCGCCGCCAGGTCCCCGTAAGGCATTGGATGGCGGACCACAACCGGCGTCAGGCCGGCCCCGCGGATCGCCTGGCAGACGCGGCGAGAGGTCTGGCTCTTGCCGCAACCGGTGCGCACGGCACACACGGCCACCACGGGGACCCGTGCAGCGAGCATGGTGTCCCGCGGGCCTGGCAGCACAAACGAGGCACCGGCGGCCATGACCTGGCTGGCCTTGCCCATCACGTACGCATGCGACACATCGCTGTAGCTGAACGCCACCTCGTCGACGACGAGTTCCCGGATCAGCCGGTCGAGGTCTTTCTCCGGATGGATCGGGATGCCGTCCGGATATCGCGGCCCCGCGAGCTCGGCAGGAAAGAGGCGGTTCTCGATGAACGGGATCTGGGTCGCGGTAAACGCGACCACCTCGTGGCCGGCGCTGTCGCGGTACATGACGTTGAAATTATGGAAGTCGCGCCCCGCAGCGCCCATGATCAACACACGTCGAGGCATCGGGTCTCGTGCCCCTCTCTATGTCAACGCAGCTGTCCCGGCCATGAGCAGTCCGACCGTCTCGCGGCTGGTTGCCCTGGGATCGACAGCACCCACGATCTTTCCCTCGTACATGACCAGGACGCGGTCGCAGATGGTCATGATCTCGTCGAGGTCCTCGGACACGACGACCACTGCGGTGCCCGCAGCGCGCTGCCGGAACAGCCGCTCGTGGATGTACTGCGCCGAGGCGACGTCGATGCCGCGGGTCGGCTGAGCCACCAGCAGCACGCGGGGTGACCCGGACAGCTCGCGCGCCATGATCAGCTTCTGGATGTTGCCGCCGGACAAGTTGCGGGCCGGCGCGTCCAGGCTCGGCGTGCGGACCGTGAAGTCACGCACAAGCTCCGCGCAATGCCGCCGGACCGCCTCCGGCCGGATGAAGCCACGGCGGAAGTACGCCGGGCTGGTGCTGTCGACCAGCAGCAGGTTCTCCGTCACCGTGAAGTCGCCGATGAGCCCGTCTCGCATTCGTTCCTCGGGTACGTAGCCGAGGCCGGCATGCCGTACCGCGGCCGACCGCTTGCCGGTTACGTCGGCTCCGTCGATCACGACCCGGCCGCTGGTGACCGGACGGAGCCCGGCGATCGCCTCGGCGAGTTCCCGCTGGCCGTTGCCGGAGACGCCTGCGATGCCGACGATCTCGCCGGCGCGCACCTCGAGCGACAGCCCAGCCACGGCCGCCGCGACCCTGTCGCCCGGCACCCGCAGGTCCGTGACCGACAGCCGCACGTCGCCTGGCGTGCCCGGCGGCAGGCTGATGGCGGCAACCTCGTGCCCGACCATCATCGTGGCGAGCTCGTCCCTGGATGTGCCGGCCGCATCGACGGTGGCGATCTTTCGCCCCGAGCGCAGTACCGTGATCCGATCTGAGAGCTCAAGCACCTCGTTGAGCTTGTGCGATATGAACACCACGGCCAGGCCGTTGGCGATCATTTCCTTGAGCACCCGGAACAGCTCACGTACCTCACCAGGGGTGAGCACCGCGGTGGGCTCATCGAGCACGAGGAGCGAGACGTCGCGGTAGAGCGTCTTGATGATCTCCACCCGCTGCCGTTCACCCACCGAGAGCTGGTGCACCAGGGCGCCGGGGTCGATCGCGAGCCCGTAGGTATCCGACAGCTCGCGGATGCGCGCGCTGACGCGGCCAGAGTCAGTCAGCAGGCCGCGAGAGGACTTCAGGCCGAGCGCCACGTTCTGCGTCACGGTCATCGTCGGCACCAGCATGAAATGCTGGTGGATCATCCCGACCCCATGAGCGATGGCCATGGCCGGCGAGCGAATGACGGTCGGCTGTCCGCCCAGGATGATCTCGCCGGCGTCGGGCTGGTAGAGCCCGTAGAGGATCTTCATGAGCGTGCTCTTGCCCGCGCCGTTCTCGCCGAACAGGGTGTGCACCTCGCCGGGCCGCACGTCGAAGTCGACCCGGTCGTTGGCGAGCACGCCGGGGAACCGCTTAGTGATCCCGCGCATTTCCAGCAGCGGGACCGATGCTGCCTGTGTGCTCGCCAACGTCGTCTCCGGATCCGTAACCGTTGCTGTCAGTTGTCACTGCGGCGGAGTCAGCACGCCGGACTCGATCTTGCTGAGCACCGACATGCCGCTCGCCTTGATCGAGGCGGGCAGCGGGTAGCTGGCGTTGAAGACGATCTTCTCACCGCCGTTGCTCAGCTTGATGATGTACGTCGCGCCGCCGAGCTTGCCAGCCCTGATGCCCGTGAGGATCTGGTCAAGCACCGGAACCCAGTTGTAGACCTGGCTGGACACAACGTTCGATGGCGCCAGTGACGACTGGTCCCACTGCGTGCCGAACCAGGCGACATTGCTCGACTTCGCGACGCCGATCGCGCCGACGACCGACTGTGAGCTGCCGGTCAGCACGTCCGCGCCCTCAGACACGTACGAGTGCGCCGCACTGGCCATCAGGCTCACGTCGCTGAACGAGCCGGTGAACGACAGATGCACGGTCGCGGACTTGTCGGCCGCCAGCACCCCGGCCTTGAATCCGTCGGTGTACAGCTGTGCGTCACCCACGTCGATCGGCCCGATGACGCCAATCACCTTGCTCTTGCTCATCAGCCCGGCCATGTAGCCCTGCACGTAGCCGCCCTCATTGGCCGCAGCCTGGTAGGCGTACACGTTCTTCATGTTGAAGGTCGAGCCGGCCGTGCCCCAGGCAAACGAGACCTTGGGGTACTTGGGCGCAAGCTGCTGCACGGTACTGCCGTACTGGGACCCGTTCGCAATGATCAGGTTGTAACCCTCGGCGGCGTACTGCTGGATAGCGTTCGCGGCGTCTGCCACCACGTACATGTTGTCCTGTACGGAAATCTGCAGGTTGTACTTGGTCTTCACCGACTCGACCGCGGAGTACATGGCCTGGCTGAAGGCCAGGTCGTTCGTGGCGCTCGGGGTAATGAGCGCCACCTTGAGTGCGTGGCCCGCCGAGCTGGCCGGCTTGCCGCTGCTGCCACAGCCGACCATCGCCACGGCGATGGCCGCGGCGGCCGGCAACAGGAGCCACCGCGCCTTCGATCTCTTGCCTTTCATGTGCTCCCTCTCCTTCGTATCTAGGAGCGACGTTCGCCGGATCACATGACCCCGCGCAGGTACGGCTTGCTGAGCGCTGTGGGCTGGCGATACCGGCCGACCAGGAGCAGCAGCGCGAGCACGACGATCACCGCAGGTGCCGTGGCTGCCAGGTCGGACAGGGACAGCGGGATGATGCCGAGCGTCTTCCAGGTGAGGATGACCGCTCCGGTCAGCCCGTACAGCAGCGCGCCGAGGGCTACCGCTCCCGGCCGCCAGCCGCCGAAGTAGACGAGCGCCACGGCGATGAAGCCGGCACCCTGGGTAAGGTTCTCCTGGAAGATGCCGTCGACGATGAGCAGCGCCGCGCCGGCCAGTCCGGCCATCGTGCAGCCGAAGATGACAGCCGAGTAGCGAACACGACTGACGCTGATCCCGAGCGTGTCCGCGGCTGCCGGGTTCTCGCCCGCGGCTTGCACCTTCATGCCGTACGTCGTGTGGTGCAACGCGAACGTCAGCACGGGGATCAGCAGGATCGCCAGGTAGACAAGCACGTTCTGCTTGAAGAACATGGTGCCGACGTAGGGGATCCGGTCCAGCAGGGGGATGTCGACCGCGGCGAACGGCCCGCGGGTGTTCGTGATCGGTAGCGGTGTTCCGACGTACCGCTCGAACAGCAGGCCGGACAGACCGAGCGCGGCGATGTAGATTGCGATGCCGCTGATGCCCTGCTCGGCGCGGACCGTGACGTTGATGAACGCGGTGATCAGGCCCATCACCGCGCCGACGCCGAGCGCGACCAGGACGCCGAGGGCGATGTTGCCCGTACGCAGCGCGACGAAGTAGGAGCCGAAGGCGCTCAGCAGCATGATGCCGTCGACGCCCAGATTCAGCACGCCGCTCCGCTGCCCGACGGTCTCGCCAAGGGCGGCGAGCAGCAGCGGACAGCCGAGCGCGATCCCTGAGGCGACCGTGGCCGACAGGACCGCTACGGTGAAGAAGCTGTTCATGGGAGGGCCTCCCGCGGGTCGGCGGGTGTCAGTTCCGGCACCGGCGGCGGCGCTGACGGTGCGGCGACGTCATCGCCCGGCTGGCTGGAGGTCGACGGTGACGCGGCGCCTGGGCTGCCGTTCGCTGGCGCGTACCAGTTCCTGGTGAGTAGCTGACGCAATGAGGTCGGCGCGGACTGCAGGCTTGAGCGCCGCCGGATGGCGTCGAGAGC
>JASHSZ010000712.1 GCA_030040815.1 Streptosporangiaceae bacterium | reverse complement strand
GGCTTGCCGCTGGTCATGACACGAGCCTAGCCCTACTACGCGGTGTAGAGCGCAGCCGGAGGCCGCGCTACCGGGTGATACGCCACACCTTGCTGATGCCCGAGTCGGCGGGTGCGGGCCCGAACCTCGTTTCCGGCCGGGTCTCGACGTGGGTGTAGCCGATCTTGACAGGTACCCGCTCGCTGGCGATGTTGCGCTCGTCGTGGTGGATCTCGACATGGTCCACGCCGGGCAGGGCGAGCGCTGCCTCGGTCAGGGCCGCCGCAGCAGCGGTCGCCACGCCCCGGCCGGTGTAGGCGGGGTGCACCCAGTAGCCGATCTCCAGGCCGCCGGGGTCGATGCGGGCCATCAGCCCGATACTGCCGACCGGCTCGCCAGCTGCCAGGATCAGGTACTGGAACGCGGTGCCCGTTGCCCAGTCGGCCTCGCAGCGCTGCACAAAGTCCTGCGCGACGGCAAGGTCGTAGTCGCTGGTGGCCCACGGCATCCAGGGCCCGAGGTGATCAAGCGACTCGGTGACCAGCCGCAGGCACGACTCGGCGTCAGCAGCCCGCCAGCGGCGCAGCTCGACCTGCCCGCTGCTCAGCTGCTCAGGCGGCCTGTCCATCGGCCGATCATGGCCGCCTGCGTGCCGGACGCGCAAGCGAGATTCGCGATCGGCACTCGAGAGAAAGTTCCGCCGGTGTTACTCAGCGTGACGGCCCGTCGGCCGGTAATAATCGGTCGCATGTCTTTTGCTGATTGGCTCGCCGGTCGCAAGTCGCACGCTGACCGCCTCCCGGACCGGATCGAGGACCTGCGCGGCCCTTCGCGCGGGGTCATTGTGCTGCCACGGCATCTGGCGTTCCCCGGCGTGCGGGAGTGTGACGTCACCGACGACGCCACCAGGCGCAGCATGTACGGCATCGTGCTGACCCAGGGTCAGCGCAACGACGTGGCGAGGTACCTCAACCCGCACTTCCTGCGGCAGGACTGGCCGCACATCGCCGACGCGCTCGACCCCAAGCTGCGCTGGACCTGCGAACGGCGGTTTGCGCTCAGCGCCCGAAAGCGCAGCCAGGCTTAGTTCCCGCCCCGGGAGTTGTCGGTGTCGGCGAACCCGGCATGATATGGACTAGATCACACCGCTGAGTCCCGGTGAGCCACACCACCTCGCGTGCTGGGGGGCCGCATGAGTGACGTGAATGCCGAGGTCGGGGCCAGGCAGGCTGGCACTGGCAGCGCCGCGGTGCCCCCGCCGCAGGGCAACAAGTGGTGGGCTCTGGTCGCGGTCTGCCTCGGCACGTTCATGCTGCTGCTCGATATCACGATCGTGACCGTGGCGCTGCCCGACATCCAGCGTGCGCTGCACTCGACGTTCTCCGACCTGCAGTGGATCGTGGACGCCTACGCGCTCACGCTCGCCGCGTTCCTGCTGACCGCTGGCAGCCTCGCCGACATGTACGGGCGACGGCTGCTGTACCTCATCGGGCTGGTGATATTTACCGCCGCTTCGGTGCTGTGCGGCTTCGCCGTGAACAGCATCATGCTCGAGCTATCCCGCGGGCTGCAGGGCATAGGCGGCGCGATCATGTTCTCGGTGTCGCTGGCGCTGCTCGCCGACGCGTTCCGCGGGCGGGACCGGGGGATCGCGTTCGGTGTCTGGGGGGCGATCACGGGCCTGGCTGTGGCGATCGGCCCGCTGCTGGGCGGCATCCTCACCTCCGGGATCTCCTGGCGGTGGATCTTCTTCGTGAACGCGCCGATAGGGGTCGTCGCGGTCGTGATCACTACGATGCGGGTGGCCGAGTCCCGGCTGCCGTCTGCGGCCAGGCCGGACTGGCCGGGCTTCGTGCTGTTCACCGCCGGGCTCGCGAGCCTCGTCTATGCGCTAATCCAGGCGAGCCGGACGTCGTTCACCGACGGCGCGGTGCTCGGCTGCTTCGCTGCAGCCGCCGTGCTGCTGTGCGCGTTCGTCCTGGTGGAGCGGCGCGTCACGCACCCCATGTTCGATCTCAACCTGTTCCGGCTGCCGACCTTCAGCGGCGGCTTGGTGGCTGCGTTCGGGCTGAGCGCATCCATCTTCGCGATGCTGCTCTATCTGGTGCTGTACCTGCAGGACATCCTGGGTTACTCGGCGCTCGGCGCCGGCGTGCGGCTGACGATCATTTCCGGCGGCATCATGATTACCGCCACCATCGCCGGCCGGCTCTCCTCCAAGGTGCCGGTACGGCTGCTCATCGGGCCTGGCCTCATCCTGGTCGGCGTGGCGCTGCTGCTCATGCGGGGTCTTGGCGCGACATCCAGCTGGACCCACCTGATACCCGGCATGATCCTCGGCGGCCTCGCGGTCGGCCTGGTCAACCCGCCGCTGGCGTCGACCGCCGTAGGGGTCGTGCAGCCGCAGCGCGCCGGGATGGCGTCCGGGATCAACTCGACGTTCCGGCAGGTAGGCATCGCCACCGGGATTGCGCTGCTTGGCGCCCTATTCGCCAGCAAGGTGACGAGCGAGGTGACCGCACGGGCGAACGCGGTCCCCGCCCTGTCCGGTCACGGCGCCCAGATCGCCGGCGCGGTGAAGAACGGCCAGGCGCAGCAGTTCATCGGCCACGTGCCGGGACCCGCCCGGCTGGCCGTCGTCGGCATCACGAGGGCCGCCTTCACCGCTGGGCTGGACGAGATCTTGCTAGTGGCCGGATGCATCGCGCTGGTCGCGGGCTTGGTATCACTGCTGGCGATCCGGACCAGAGACTTCGTGCAGACGGGTGCGGAGGCGCCCGGCGGCACTGGCTGACGCCCGCCTTACAGTTACGGTGTGCGGAAGTACGTCATCATGGGCGTTCAGGGGAGCGGCAAGGGGACCCAGAGCATGATGCTGGCCGCCGACTTTGACCTGGTGCATATCGCCGTTGGTGACATCTTCCGGTGGAACGTGCAGCATCACACCAAGCTGGGCGCGCAAGTCCGGCGGACCATGGCGGCGGGCGAGCTGGTCAGCGACGACCTGGTTGAGGGCGTGGTAAAAGAGCGGCTTAGTGAGCACGACTGGAACTACGGCTTCATCATCGACGGGTTCCCGCGCAATGAGCGGCAGGCAGAGTTCTTCCTGGAAAGCTACGACATCGACGGGGTTATCGACCTTGAGCTGCCCGACCGCGACGTGCGCCGCCGGGTAATGGCGCGCCGGCACTGCGACAACTGCGGCATGGACTACAACCTGATCGACGCCAGCCCACGCGAGGAAGGCAAGTGCGATGTCTGCGACGGAAAGCTGGTCCAGCGCGAGGACGACACGGAGGAGGCGCTAGCGGTCCGGCTGCGTGAGTACCACGCCAAGACCAACCCGGTGCTCGCCATCTTCTCGCGTAAGGAGTACGTCGTCTCGGTCGATGCGCGGCCGCCGAAGGAGCAGGTTCAGCAGGCAATCAGGGCGGCCCTCGAACTGCCGCCATTCCAGGGCTGACCGCCATGCGAGTGGTCATGGCGCCAGACTCGTTCAAGGGGAGCATCGCCGCGACGGCGGCCGCAGCAGCACTGGCGGCGGGCTGGCTCTCGGCCCGGCCGGACGATGAGGTCATCCAGCTTCCGCTGGCCGACGGCGGGGAGGGAACGCTGGCCGTGCTCGCAGCGGCCAACCCGGGCAGCCGCTGGCACCACGCCGTGGTGAGCGGCCCAGGAGACGGCATGGTGAGGGCCGCGTGGCTCGAGCTGCACGGGGGCGTGGGCGTCGTCGAGCTCGCCACCGCCGCCGGGCTGCCGCTGCTGGGCCAGCTCATCCCGCTCGACGCGCATAGCTACGGCGTCGGCGAGCTCACCGGCCACGCCCTGGATGCCGGCGTCCGGCGGATCATGATCACGCTCGGCGGCTCGGCCTGCACGGACGGCGGCACCGGCCTGCTGTCGGCGCTCGGCGCTAGGTTCCTCGACAAGGAGGGACGGCCACTGCCGCTGGGCGGCGGCGGGCTGGCACGGCTCGCGGCGGTCGACCTGTCCGGCCTGCGCAAGCCGCCGGTGGCCGGCGTGAGCTGCCTGACCGACGTGCGGGCCCCGCTGCTCGGCCGGGCCGGGGCTGCGGCGGCCTTCGGTCCGCAGAAGGGCGCGAGCCCGGCAGACATCGACGTGCTCGAGACCGGGTTGGTGCGGCTGGCGGAACTTCTCGGCGGCGATCCAGGGCAGCCGGGGGCTGGTGCGGCTGGCGGCTGCGGCTACGGGCTGGCTGCGGCCTGGGGCGCACGGCTGGTGCCTGGCGCCGATCAGATCGCGGCCATCGCTGGCCTGGGGCAGGCGCTGGCTGACGCTGACCTCGTGATCACCGGCGAGGGCCGCTACGACGACACGTCACTGGCCGGGAAGGTCGTCGGCACCGTCCGGACGATGGCGGCCAGGGCCGGCGTCCCCGTTGCCGTCGTGGCGGGATCGATGGCCACGCCTCCGCTGGCAGCGCACGCGGTGGAGCTCGTCGCGCTGGCCGAGAGCCCGGAGGAGGCCATGTCCGAGCCGGTCCAGTGGCTCACTGAGGCGGCCAGGCAGCTTGCTGTCGAGGCGGCCGGCTAAGCAGTGCCTGCCCGAGGTCTAGCCTGAAGACGTGCGGGAGATCGTCGTCTTCGGCGGCAGCGCGCACCCGGCGCTGTCCGAGGAAATCTGCGCGCACCTCGACCTGCCGCTGCGCCCGGTTCGGCTGACCCGGTTTGCCAACGACTGCCTGGAAGTGCAGCTGCTGGCGAACTGCCGGGAGCGAGATGTCTTCATCATCCAGCCGCTGGGCCCGCCGGTGCAGGAGAACCTGGTTGAGCTGCTGCTCATGCTCGACGCGGCCCGGGGTGCGTCGGCGGCCAGGGTTACAGCTGTCATCCCGTACTTCGGCTACGCGCGGTCGGACAAGAAGTCCATGCCCCGGATCTCGATCGCCGGCCGACTCGTCGCGGATCTGCTCGCGACCGCGGGCGCCAGCAGAGTGCTGGCGATGACCCTGCACGCACCGCAGGTGCATGGCTTCTTCTCAGTTCCGGTGGACCACCTGCACGCGCTGCGCGAGTTCGCGACCCACTTCGGCCGTCTGGACCTCGGCAACTTCGTCGTCGTATCGCCAGACCTCGGCAACGCCAAGAGCGCCGCCGCGCTGGCGCGGCTGCTGCGGCTGCCGGTGGCCGCGGGCGCTAAGGAACGGCACAGCGACCAGCGCGTGACGATCAGCTCGATCATCGGCGACGTGACGGGCCGCGACGTGATCGTGCTGGACGACGAGATCGCGCGCGGCACGACAATCCTCGAGCTGCTGGACCGGCTGTGCGAGCGGGACGTGCGATCGGTCCGGATCGCATGCACCCACGGCGTATTCGCCGACGACGCGCTGAAGCGGATCGCTGCGCCGCCGCTCGTGCGTGAGATCGTCTGCACCAATACGCTGCCGGCCGCCGTCGGCGGCGGGGCCGAGCTGCGCGTGATCTCGGTTGCGCCCGCGCTCGCCGAGGCCATCCGGCGCATCCACGAAGGCGAGTCGGTCAGCGCGCTATTCGGCGCTGGCTAGCCGCCGACGGCAACGACTGCTGGCGGACCCTCGCCTCGAGGTCGAGCAGGTAACGCTTGCGATCAAGGCCGCCGCCGTAGCCGGTGAGGCTGCCGTCCGAGCCGAGGACCCGGTGACACGGGATCACCACGGAGATCGGGTTCCGTCCGTTGGCCAGGCCGACGGCCCGGGCCGCGGCCGGGCTGCCGATCTTGTCGGCGAGCTGTCTGTATGACCAGGTCTCGCCATAAGGGATCGCCTGTAGTCCGGCCCAGACGCGGCGCTGGAACGGCGTGCCGGCCGGCGCAAGCGGCAGGGTGAACTCGGTGAGCTGGCCGGCGAAGTACGCCGCGAGCTGATCCGCCGCCGCCGAAAACGGCTTGCTGGCCGGATCGGCCGCCGGACCGAGAACCCCGGCGCTCGGCTCATTCCGGGCGCCACCTGAACGCGGCGCATCCAGGTACAAGCCGATGAGCGTGCCGTCCGCGGCGACAAGGGTGAGCGGGCCGATGGGGCTGTCGATAATGACGTGCGTGTGCATGGCAGTCTTCCTCTTCGCTAGTCGGGAAGGCGGTTGATGGCGTGGTCGGTGGCCGCCGTCAGGTACTGGACGGCATAGGAGCGCCACGGCCGCCAGGCGGCCGCTCGGGCGGTGAGGGCTCGGGTCTCATCCGGCAGGCCCGCCTGGCGGGCCCCGGCCCGCACGCCGAGATCGGACGCCGGGAACGCGTCGGGGTCACCCAGGGCCCGCATCGCGATCGTCTCGACGGTCCACGGCCCGAGACCGGGCATCGCGGCTAGTCGCTGCCGCACTTCGTGCCAGTCGCTGCCCACGCTGAGGTCGATGTGCCCGGCGGCGAGCGCCCGCGCGAGCGCGGCGAAGGACTCGCGCCGCGACCTGGGCACTGCCAGCGACTCCGGCGCGGCCGTCAGCGCCGCTGACTCTGGGAACAGCCTGGTCAGTTCGCCGGCGGGGTCGTCGACCTGGTCGCCATGCGCGGCCGCGAGCCGGCCAGCGTGCGTGCGGGCCGCCTCGATCGAGATGTGCTGGCCGACCACCGCGCGCAGGGCAAACTCGGCCGGGTCGACGGTCCGCGGCACGCGACGGCCCGGTGCCTTCTGCACCAGCGGAGCGAGCGCCGCGTCTGCCGACAGCAGCTCGGCCACCGCGACTGGGTCGGCGTCCAGGTCGAGCAGGCGGCGGCACCGGCTGATCGCGCTCGCCAGGTCACGCAGGTCGGTCACCCACAGCCGGCAGCTCACGTGATCGGGCTCGGGCCGCAGCGCCACGATCCCGTGACCGTGCGGCAGCCGCAGCGTGCGCCGGTACGCGCCGTCGCGCCACTCTTCGACGCCCGGCACGGCTGTGGCGGCGAGGTGGCCGAACAGGCTGTCGGGCTGCAGCGGAGCGCGGTAGGGCAGCCGCAGCGCCAGCTGGGTCAGGGTCGGATGGGGCGGCGCGGTGGGCCCGTGCTGGCCGGCCCTGGCCCGGTCGGCTCGCTCCCGCAGCTGGCTCGGCGCGAGCGCGAACACGTCGTGGACCGTGTCGTTGAAGGTTCTGATGCTAGCGAAGCCGGCCGCGAACGCGACCTCACCCATGGGCAGTGCGGTCGTCTCGATCAGCAGCCGGGCGGTCTGGGCTCGCTGCGCCCGAGCCAGCGCCAGCGGACCAGCGCCGAGCTCCGCCAGCAGCTGTCGCTCCACCTGGCGGACGCTGTAGCCGAGCCGACGGGCCAGCGCGGGCACGCCGCCGTCGTCGATGACGCCGTCGGCGATCAGTCGCATCGCCCTGGCAACGAGGTCGGCGCGGATGTCCCATTCTGGCGAGCCGGGACTGGCGTCCGGCCGGCATCGCTTGCAGGCGCGGAATCCGGCATGCTGAGCCGCCGCGGCGCTGGGGAAGAAGCGCATGTTCTCCGGCTTGGGCGGCGCAACCGGGCAGCTCGGCCGACAGTAAATGCCCGTAGTCAGTACGGCGGTGAAGAACCAGCCGTCGAAGCGCGCGTCCTTGGACTGGACCGCGCGAATGCACCGCTCCCGGTCGAGCTGGATCTGCTCTGCCTGCATGTTCTCAGCTTCACAGAAGAGCCCCAGGCACAGCTAGCGGGATTACGACATCGCTATCTCGTATTACCAGGTCATGATGATGTTGTCGCAAAACCGCTAGCCTTACGCGGTGCGAGTCACGGAGCCCGCTTGTGCACGATGAGCAGCAGGGCGTACGGGTCGGTGCCCGGAGCCGCGTCGGTAGCGAGGTACTGGTCGGCGCTCGGAAGCTTCGCGAGTATGGCGTGGAACTGCGCCAGCAGATCCGCAAGTTGATCCGGCGTCAGCCACAACGGCATCCGGACCGCGTCCAGCAGCGCGCCAGGACCGGCCTCGTCAACCTCGGCCGCGACCGCCTCGACGATGGCGCGCATAACCCCGGCGTCCTGGCGCGCCATGGCGTCATCGAGATGCGCCGACTTGCCGGTCGCCCGGTACGGCTTCTCCACCGTGCCCCGCGGTCCGGGTCGCTGCGGCTCCTCGACGAGGAAGCCGGTGCGCAGCAGCGTGCGGACGTGGTAGAGCACCGTAGCGGGTCGCTGGCCGAGCGCGGTCGCCAGTTCAGAGTTGGTGCGCGCGCGATCCAGGCACAGCCGCAGGATGCGGATGCGCAGCGGGTGGGCGAGCGCCCTCGCCTCTTGCAGCGTGGCTGGCCGCCGGGGAGTCGTGTGCCGCGCGGCTGCGACGTCCTCGGCGGTGGCCGTGGCACGTGCTGGCATGGGCACCACGATACCAGTTGACAAGTATCAACCAATTGACGACACTCAACTGGTGTCGGTCCGCGCATCGACTCGGCGTGGTCGTCACCGGCGTGGGGACGAGCTCATCCGTCATCCTGGCTTTCGCCGGCTGTGGTTCGGGCAGAGCATCAGTGAACTCGGCAGTCAGGTGACGACGCTGGCGCTCCCGCTCGCCGCCGTTCTGGTGCTGCACGCCGCCACGTTCCAGGTCGGTCTGCTCACGACGGCGGGATACGCGGCGTTCCTGCTCCTAGGCCTGCCCGCCGGTGCCTGGGTCGACCGGCTGCGCCGTCGGCCGATCATGATCGCAGCGGACATCAGCAGGGCCATCACCCTCGCCTCGGTACCGGCGGCGTACGCACTCCACGTCCTCACCCTCGCCCAGCTGTACACCGTCGCGTTCATCGTCGGCGTGGCGAGCGTGTTCTTCGACGTCTCCTACATGTCCTACGTGCCCGGCCTGGTCGGCGTAGACCACGTCGTGGAGGCCAACGCCAAGCTGCAGGTCACCGTCTCGCTGTCGCAAGTCGGCGGGCCGTCGGCGGCAGGCTTGCTGATCAGCGCGCTCGGCGCGCCGGTCGCGTTCCTGGCCAATGCCGCCAGCTTCGTGGTCTCGGTCCTGTCCCTGGCGGTCATCCGCGAGCGCGAGCCGGCGCCGGTACGTGCTGGTACGCGCAGTGTCCGCGCCGAGATGGCCGAGGGCATCGGGTTCGTCGCGCGGCAGCCGATCCTACGGATGATCGCGGCCTGCACGTCGACGTGGAATCTGTTCAATACGGCGATCTACGCCATCGTCGTGGTGTTCCTGGTCCGTCAGGTGCACCTGCACGCGAGCACGATCGGCCTCATCATGTCGGCCGGAGCGGTCGGCGGGGTGATCGGCGGGCTCACTGCGTCACAGCTGCGCCGGCGGCTCGGGTCGGCCCGCGTCATCTGGGTCTCGGGCGTGGTGACGGCGCCGTTCGCGCTGCTCATCCCGCTGACCTCGGCCGGACTAGGCGTGGCGTTCTTCGCTGTGAGCGCGTTCGTCACCAGCCTCGGCTCCGTTGTCTACAACGTGAACCAGGCGTCGTTCCGCCAACTGCTTTGCCCGCCCGCCCTGCTTGGCCGGATGAACGCCACGATCCGGTTTATCGTGTGGGGCACCATCCCGCTCGGTGGCCTCCTCGGCGGCGTGCTGGGCAGCGTGCTGGGCGACCGCGATGCCATCTGGGTGGCTGCGGTCGGGGTCGCCCTCGCTCCGGTCTGGCTGCTGGCATCGCCGCTGCTGCGGATGCGGGACACGCCAGCGGCTGCGGCGGGATGGCGGCAACTCGAGCCCGCGACCGACTGATCAGCAGATTCAGACGAGACACCGGCCGTAACGATTCCGTAGCGCTGGCGGGGTAGCATCGCCGTGCGCGTGGCCACCACGCGGGACGGGAGCCCGTCATGTCGGGGCTTGCTCGATGGAATCCGGCTCGGACGGCCGCCGTGGCTCGGCAGCGCCGTGCCGGTCAGCTGGCCTGGACGCTGCTCGCTTGCATCGTTGTCCTGCTGGCCTGGACCTTGGTACTCGCCTTTACCGGCGGCGAAAGCTGGAACCAGGAACTCGGCACCATACCGGTCGAACTCGCGTTTGCCGCGGTCGGCGCGCTAATTGCCGCGCGGACCGGGAACCGGCTCGGATGGCTGTTCCTTGCTCTCGGGGCAGCGGGAGCGGTCAGCGTAGCGGCGATCACCTACGCGGGACGGGCGCCCGCCGCCAGACTCCCCGCGGCGCCGTGGGCGGGCTGGACGCTCACCGTGGTTCTCGGGATCGTGACGACGTTGCTCGTGCTGATTCCCCTGCTCTTCCCGGACGGACGCCCGCCGTCGCGGAGATGGTGGCCAGTGGCCTGGGTGGCGATCATCGCCGGGCTCACTGAGATGGCATGCGCGGCCGTGTCTGACGTCGACTTCTCGGTCAACTTTCCCAGGCTGCGCGATCCGGTGACGATCGTCGCACCGGTCGGGACCGCCTACGACCTGTCTCAGGAGATCCAGCTCCTGCTGTTGCTCGTCGGCGTGGTCGGCCTGATCGTCCGGTTCCGGCGATCGGGCCGTGAACAGCGGCTCCAACTCAAGTGGTTCATGTACGCCTCGGCCATTTCCGCGGTGGCTGTCGTGGCCAGCTCCCAGTTCGCCAACAACGTGCTGATCCCGTTCGACATCACGTTTCCGCTGATTCCGGCTGCCGTCGGCATCGCGATCTTGAAATACCGGCTGTATGACATCGACCGGCTGATCAGCCGCACCCTCGCCTACGCCATCCTGACCGGGTTGCTGGTCGGCGTGTACGCGGGGCTGGTGCTGCTGGCTACGCAGGTGCTCCGGTTCCACACCGCGGTGGCGGTGGCGGCGGCGACGCTCGTAGCGGCGGCGCTGTTCAACCCGCTGCGGCTGCGCGTCCAGCGGACCGTGGACCGGCGGTTCAACCGGGTCCGCTACGACGCGGATCGGACGGTGGCTGCGTTCGCCGCCGTACTGAGAGAGGCGGTCGATCTCGACACGATAGAGGCCGACCTGGTAGCGACGGTGAACAACGCCGTCGAGCCCGCGCACATCTCGCTGTGGATCACGAGCAGCGGTCGAGCATCGAGGGTCAGCTAGGTGTCGAGGTAGAGACACGACTGAGTGTGCGCGGCGCGCAAAGTTGCGTGTCGCGCAAGTTTAGGTAAGCTGTATCGCGTGACAACAGCACGCCAGCCGATCGCCGCTGAGCCGGAGTATGAGCCAGCCGGCCTGCGCGAGCGCAAGAAAGTCGCCACCCGGCACGCGCTCGGCGTCGCGGCCTTGCGACTGGCGATGGAGCGTGGCCTGGAGAACGTCCTGGTCGAGGACATCGCCGAGGCTGCGGGTGTATCGGCGCGGACGTTCAACAACTACTTCGGCAGCAAGTACGAGGCGATCTGCGCGCTCCGTTTCGACCGCGCCATGCGGATCGGCGCCGCCCTGCAGGAGCGCCCGGCCGACGAGCCGTTGTGGGACGCCATCGTCGCGGCGGTGATGTCCGAGTACGGGTCCGCGGACCGGGCCCTCGACGAGGACTGGATGGCTAGCATCCGGCTGGTCACGAGCACCCAGGCGCTGCGCGGCGAGTACCTCAAGGTGCAGGCCATGATGCAGTACTCGCTGGCGGAGGCGATCGCCCTGCGACTCGGCTTCAAGCCAGGCGCAGCGGGGGAGTCCGGGCCATCGGGGTCTGGGGTGTCCCGAGGGCGCGCTGTGCCCCACCGAAGCAGCAGCAGCAGCATGTTCCCCCGGATCCTGGCGGCGTCCGTGACGGCGGCCGTGCAGGTTGCGATGGAACACTGGCTGCACGCCGATCCGCCGACCGCACTCGCCCCGCTGATCAGGAGCAGCCTGGCGCAGCTTGCCGACGGCATGCGCGAGGTGCTGCCACCCGCGCGGGCCCCCGACGCCGCGGCCCGGCGGTAACGGCGACGACCATCGACCCCGTTCCCTTCCCACGTACCTAGAGAGAATCCGTTGCTCATTCGCCTGCTGCGCAGCTACCTGCGCCCCTATCGCACGCCGCTGGCGCTCGTGATGGTGCTGCAGCTCGCGCAGACCACCGCGACGCTGTACCTGCCGACGCTGAACGCCAACATCATCGACAAGGGCGTGATCCTCGACAACACGCACTACATCCTGACCACGGGCGGCGTGATGCTGGTCATCACGGTGGCGCAGATTGCCTGTGCGGTCGGCGCGGTGTATTACGGCGCGCGGACCGCGATGGCGCTCGGCCGGGACCTGCGGCACGCGCTGTTCAGCCACGTGCAGAGGTTCTCCGATCGCGAGGTCAACCACTTCGGCACCGCGTCGCTGATCACCAGGACCACCAACGACGTCCAGCAGGTACAGATGCTGGCGATCATGACGTTCACGCTGCTGCTGTCCGCGCCGATCATGTGCATCGGCGGCATAATCCTGGCGCTCAATCAGGACGTGCGGCTGTCCTCGCTGCTGGTGGTCGCCGTGCCGCTGCTGGGCGTGCTCGTGACGCTGATCATCGCGCGGATGCGGCCGTTGTTCCGGCAGATGCAGGAGCGGCTGGACGGCATCAACCAGGTGCTGCGCGAGCAGATCACTGGCGTCCGGGTGATCCGGGCGTTCGTGCGCGACACCCAGGAGCGCGATCGGTTCGGCCGCAAGAGCACCGACCTGTTCGACGTCTCGCTCGGCGCCGGGAAGCTCATGGCGCTGATGTTCCCCTCGGTGATGCTGGTGCTGAACCTGTCGACCACCGCCGTGGTCTGGTTCGGCGGGCACCTGATCGCCGACCACAGCATGCAGATCGGCTCGCTGACCGCCTTCATCACCTATCTCGCGCAGATCCTCACCTCGGTCATGATGGCTTCGTTCATGTTCATGCTCGTGCCCCGGGCCGAAGTCAGCTCCGAGCGGATCATGGAAGTCATCGACGTCCAGCCGGACCTGGCCGCGCCAGATGAGGCGGTGCCGGTCATGGCCGAGCCCGGATCGCTTGAGTTGCGGCACGTCGAATTCCGCTACCCGGGCGCCGAGCAGGCCGTGTTGCACGACGTCAGCTTCATCTCCCGGCCCGGCCAGACCACCGCGATCATCGGCGGCACCGGCAGCGGGAAGACCACGCTGGTCAACCTTATCCCGCGGCTCGTCGACGTGACGGGCGGGTCGTTGCTGGTCGGAGGCGTGGACGTGCGCGACCTCGATCCGGCCGCCCTGTCGGCCGCGATCGGCCTGGTACCGCAGAAGCCGTACTTGTTCTCCGGCACGGTGGCCAGCAACCTGCGGTACGGCAACCAGGCGGCGACCGATGCAGAGCTCTGGCGGGCACTGGACATCGCCCAGGCCCGTGACTTCGTCGAGCGGATGCCGGACGGGCTGAATTCGTCGATCGCGCAGGGCGGCACGAACGTGTCCGGTGGCCAGCGGCAGCGGCTCGCGATCGCCAGGGCCCTGGTGCACCAGCCGCAGATCTACCTGTTCGACGACTCGTTCTCGGCGCTCGACTACGCCACCGACGCCCGGCTGCGAACCGCGCTGGCAACGGAGGTGGCCGACGCCACGATGATCATCGTGGCGCAGCGCGTCAGTACCATCCGGCACGCCGACCAGATAATCGTGCTCGACGCCGGGCGGATCGTGGCCAGCGGGACGCACGCCGAGCTGATGGATGACAGCGAGACCTACCGGGAGATCGTGCTGTCGCAGCTGACTGAACAGGAGGCTGCGGCGTGAGCGGCGAATCGGCGGGGCAGCGCGGCGTGGCTGACGGCCATGTCGCGCCGGCTGGCACGGCGGCGGGGGAGCGGGCCACCCCCCAGCGCGGGCTGGGTCCGGCCAGCAGCTTGGGGCCGGGAGCCGGCCGCGGGCCCGGTGCGTTCATGGGCGGCATGTCCACTGAGAAGGCGCTGGACTTCACCGGCTCCAGCCGTCGGCTCGTGCGCCAACTGGTGCCGCACCGGCTGCTGGTCGCGATCGCACTGGCGTTTGCCATCGGCAGCGTGACGCTGGCGGTGCTCGGACCCCGGATGCTGGGCGAGGCCATCAACGTCGTCTTCTACGGCGTCATCGGGGACACCGTCGGCAGCCACCCGGCCGCTCATCCCGGCGGCGTCGACTTCGGGCACGTCGGGCAGATCCTCGCCGTCGTCGTGTCGATGACCGTCGGCAGCGCGGTGTGCGCCGCCATCCAGGGCAGGCTGACCGCGACGGTGGTGCAGCGGACCGTGTTCCGGCTGCGGGGCGAGGTGCAGGCCAAGCTGTCCCGGCTGCCGCTGAGCTACTTCGACCGGCAGCCGCGGGGCGAGATCCTCAGCCGGGTCACCAACGACATCGACAACCTGCAGCAGTCGATGCAGCAGACGCTGAGCCAGCTGGTCACCGCTCTGTTCACCATCGTCGGCGTGCTGACGCTGATGTTCATCATCTCGTGGGAGCTGGCTCTGATCGCGCTCGTGACCGTGCCGGCTTCCGCGTACGCCATGCGCAAGATCGCCAAGCGAGCCCAGCCGCAGTTCATCCGGCAGTGGCGCTACACAGGCCGGCTGAATGGCCACATCGAGGAGATGTACACCGGGCACGCGCTCGTGACGGCCTTCGGCCAGCGGGACGAGTCGATGCGGGCCTTCGCCGAGCAGAACGAGGCGCTCTACAACGCCAGCTACCGGGCGCAGTTCATCTCCGGCACCATCCAGCCGGTGATGATGTTCGTCTCGAACCTTAACTACGTGCTCGTGGCGGTTGTCGGTGGGCTGCTGATGGCGGGCGGCACGCTGACGCTGGGCGCTGTGACGGCGTTCATCCAGTACTCACGTCAGTTCAGCCAGCCGCTCACCCAGGTCGCGAGCATGGCGAACATGCTGCAATCGGCGGTGGCATCGGCGGAGCGGGTGTTCGCCCTGCTCGATGCCACCGAGCAGGCTCCCGACGTAG
>JASHSZ010000711.1 GCA_030040815.1 Streptosporangiaceae bacterium | reverse complement strand
CTCCTGAAGCGGCACGGCCGAGCCGTCCCACATGTGGGACTGGAACAGCGGCTGCTCGCCATGGGCGACACGCTCGGCGGAGATCTCCACGAGCGGTCGCATGTAGCCGTCAAGCTTGTCCTTCGGGCAGTGGTCGGTGTGCAGGGCCACGCTGACCGGATACTTCGCGGCGACCGTGTGGGCGAACTCGGCCAGTGCGACGGCGCCGGTCACCATGTCCTTCACGGCCTGGCCGGACAGGTACTCGGCGCCGCCCGTGGATACCTGGATGATCCCGTCGCTTTCCGCCTCGGCAAAGCCGCGCAGGGCGGCGTTGAGCGTCTGGCTGGAGGTGACATTGATCGCTGGGTAGGCGAAGCCGCGCTCCTTCGCCCGGTCGAGCATGTGGGCGTACATCTCTGACGTCGCAATCGGCATGACAGCGGTCCTTTCCAGGCGTCGTCAGTGCCAGTATCGCCGAGGCAGTGGACGCACCCCAACCCCGCCGGCCCAGTTGGCCGCATTACCAGGTTCTTGCGGCGGACAGGTCTACGCTCGAACCATGGGACGCCACGACGCGGACCCTGCCGGGGGGCGCCGATACACCGGAGTAGTGCTGGTGTCCCTGCTGATCGCGATCATGCTGATCGTCGCGGTGCTGGCGCTCCAGGCGCTGTCGCACTCCTGACCGCTAAGGCAGGCCGAGATCATCGAGCTCGAACGCCGCCACGTAGGCCAGACCCCGCTCGGCGATGCGCTGCCGGGCGCCGCGCTCCACCACGACCGCGACGCCGACAACCTCGGCGCCGGCCTCCTGCAGCGCGTCCACAGCAGTCAGCACCGAGCTGCCGGTCGTGGAGGTGTCCTCCACTGCCAGCACCCGGCGCCCCGCCACGCTCGGGCCCTCGATCCGGCGCTGCAGCCCGTGCGCCTTCTCGACCTTGCGCACGACGAATGCGTCCAGCTTCCGTCCCCGGGCTGCCGCCGCGTGCAGCATGGCAATGGCGACCGGGTCAGCGCCCAGGGTCAGGCCGCCGACGGCGTCATAGGACAGACCCGCGGTGGCATCCAGCATCACCCGGCCGGCGATAGGCGCCGCCCCGCCGTCGAGCAGGACCCGGCGAAGATCGATGTACCAGTCAGCGCGCTGTCCCGAGGACAGGATGACCTCGCCATGGACAACGGCGAGCCGCTTGATGAGGGTCAGCAGCGCGGCTCGGTCCACGGCCGGATCGACGGTCACGACTGCCGATCTTAACGGCAGCGCGACCGCCGCGAGCGTACCCGCCGCCCGCGGCCGGTACAAGCTCCGGCGGGTAGCTGGTAGGTTCTGCGGGCCGGGCGGCAGGTCCATTCGAACTGCTGCTGACATACACATTTGGCCCGAACAAGCACCAGGAAGCGGTCGAGCGGATACCTTTCACAATCCGCACGATCTGCCACGGCTGCTCGGCAGCGCTGGTAACGTCACGCGCAAGGGAAGGACGGTGTCGCGTTGGATCGCTGCGCGCTGTTCGTGGACGCAGGTTATGCGCTGGGGGACGGCGCCCTCGCGGTCCACGGAACTCGCCATCGTGACTCAGTGTCCTGGGACCTTTCGGGCCTGCTGAAGCTGCTCGGCGGCCTGTCCAGCGACCGGACTGGGCTGCCTCTGCTCCGCTGCTACTGGTATGACGTGGCGACCGTCGGCAGCCGGGCGGCCGAGCACGACAGCCTGGCCGACCTACCCGGAGTCAAGCTGCGGCTGAGCAAGGCCCGGCCGAGTCGCCGGGAGGGCGTCGAGGCGGAGATGCGCAAGGACCTGACGGCCCTTGCGCGGAACCGCGCCGTGACTGACGTGATCATCGTCAGTGCGGAGGAAGACCTTGCGCCGGCAATCGCCGAGGTGCAGGAATTCGGCATCCGAACAGTGCTGCTGCACATCGGCGCGGATGGAAGCGGGGCGGGGTCGCGCGCGCTGCGCCAGGAGTGCGACGACGTCATCGAGGTCTCGGGCGGCCACCTTCGCCCCTTCGTCGAGCTCATCGCAGGCGCGGAGCCGCAGTTCAACGCGACGGGGTACCGAGACCAGCCGGTCAGCTCTGCCGCACCGCAGCCCGTGATCGGCGCCGCCGGGCCGCTGTTCGCATCTGTTGTGCCGGCCGGGTACGAGTGGGCTGCTGCGCTGACGGCGGCGGGCGGTCGGAGCGAGGACCAGCGCGATCTCGGGGCCAGCGACGCGGCAAGCTTCGCCGCGGCACGGCACGTTGAGGGCGGGCCCGCCGGGCCGGTTCAGCTTGCCCCCGACGTCCAGCCACTGCAGCAGCCGCAGCCGGCTCAGCCTGCAGCCGCGGCCCACTACCACCAGCCAGCTGATGCGCTGGGGCCTGGTCTTCCCGGCGCGGAGACAAGGTATGGCCAGGCGTCGTTCGCCGCGCAGAGCGCACCGCCAGCGGCCAACGGCCACGGTGGCGGCGGCCAGCAAGGAATGACGCTGTCCCAGCTGCCCGGTCAGGCCAGCATGGGCGGGCCCGTCATGATGGGTAATGGCCTCGCTCAGCCAGGGCTTCCCGGACCTGCCGTCGCCGGAATGCCAGCGCCGGGCATGCCAGCGCCTAGCGGGTCGGCAAACGGCGTCGCAGCAAATGGGGTTCCTGGCGGCGCGCCGGGGTACGGCGCGGAGGCAGCGGGCGGAGCGCCCGCAGGCAGTGCGCGGCCAGGCGTCCCGCCCGGCGGCCTGGCAGCGAGCGGTCCGAGTCAGCAGGGACCGGCCGCCGGCCATTTCGGGGCCGGCTCGGGCGGCTTCGGCCAGCCGCAAGGCTTGCCAGCAGCGGGCCAGGGCATGGCGGGCCCGCAACTGGCGGTGCCATCGCCGCAGCAGGGCCTCGGTCAGCAGTCGGCGCCGGGCCCCCAGGTGCAGCAGGGCATGGTGCAGCAGGGCATGGTGCAGCAGGGCATGGTGCAGCAGGGCACGGTGCAGCCGGGCATGGTGCAGCCGGGCATGGCGCAGCCGGGCAATCCCCCCGCGCAGCCGGGCGCGCACCGGCACGCGGGACCTCTGGGTCAGAACGTCCCGCTGCCGCTCGAATCCCAGCGATCGCAGCTTCCTGCGCGCCAGCTCCCCGCGGGCAACGGTCTGCCCTACGGTCAGGACCAGCGAATGCCGTATGCCGGCCCGTTGCCGCAGCCTCAGTTCGCCGGATCGGTCGGCCAGCAGCCGTACCCGCCGGGCGGCTACGCTGGGCAGCCAGCACAGCTGCCGGCGCCGCTGCCGCCCCCGCCGCCGTCCGTCGGCGACGCCGTCCAGGCCGCGCACGCGGAGGGCTTCGGGTTCGGTGAGGCCGTCGCGCGCGACGCCCCTGCGCTATGGCTGGAAGCCGTCCTCGCCCGTAAGCCGCGGATGCCTTCCGATCTGGAGGCGAGGCTGCTGCAAGGCTCGGCGCTGCCGATCGACTCGCTGCTGCACGACGAGGTGCGACACGCGCTCCGGCGCGGATTCTGGGACGCGCTCGAGCGGTCCCGGCACTAGGCGGTGTCTCGCAGATCCGTGGTGGCGCCGGTCGGCGCCTAGGTGACGCCTGGCAGCGTTGCTGTGGTCGCCAGCAGTTACCGCTATGGCTCCTCCCCGGCTTGCCAGGCTCCGCCTTGCCATGCTCCGCCTGGATCACCGCCCGCATCCACCGCGGTGCGAGACACCGCCCGCCCTGGGTGGTGCTGGGCTGGGCTCGCCCGACAGCAGCAGTAGAGGCGGCGGAACAGTCAGTTCGCGCGCATCGCGCTCATCATGGCAGCGGCTCCCATCGCAGACCGTAAGGGCCGGTAAAGATACTTTTGCGGGGTCTCGTTAGAGCGCACAGCTCCCTTCAGTACCATTTCCGTGTCCGTTTGCCAGTGCAATCCCTGGTTCCGGATACCTTAGTCACGTGCCGTCACTAAACCGCGAGATGTTCGATTCGCTCGAATTCGACGCGGCGGCCAGCGGTGATCACGCAGCAGCGGCCAGAGAGATGACGCGCCTCGCGATGATCGGCACGGAGACTGCAGCGATGCCGCGGGCAGAGGCGTACATGCGCGTCGGTGACCAGTGGCTGCTCGCGGATGATCCGGCCGAGGCGGCGGACTGGTTCCGCCGGGCGCTCGCGGACGGCGGGTCCGTCTCCGTCGATCCTCGGGTGGGCCTCGCTCGCTCCCTGTTCCAGCTAGGCCGCCAGCGCGAGGCCCAGGACCTGATCAGCGGCCTTAAGATGGACGGGCCAGCAGACCCGCGAACGTGTGACCTCGCGGCGGAACTGCTCACCGAAAACGGTGACCTGGCCGCGGCGCTGGACTGGGCAACCGCAGGAGTGGAACTGTGCCTCGCAGCCGGGCAGGGAACCGAGGGCACCGAGGAGAACCCGGAGTTGCGGCTGCTGCTCCGGCTTCGCTACCGGATCCGCAATGACCTCGGGCTCCCCGAGGACGGCTACGATGCGCTGCTCGACGCACCCTGATGCCGCTCGCCCAGCCAGCAGCGCATGGTGGCCGCGACTAGCTAGACCGAATGCCCGGCGGCAGCGGTCTTCTGCTCGGGCCCGACCCGCAGCGCGTCTGCAGCCTCGTCTAGGTCAACCACCACGGTGTCGCCGTCGCTGATCTCGCCGGCGATCAGCTCGCGAGCAAGCTTGTCACCGATCGCCGACTGGATCAGCCGTCGTAGCGGCCGAGCCCCATAGACCGGGTCGAAGCCGGTGACGGCCAGCCACTCCCTGGCTGCGGGCGTCACGACCAGCGTCAGCCGCCGCCCGGACAGCCGCCCGGCGAGCCGCTCCACCTGCAGGTCGACGATCTGGGTCAGCTCGTCGGTGGTCAGCGCGTCGAAAACGATGATGTCATCGAGCCGGTTGAGGAACTCGGGCTTGAAGGTCGCCCGAACCACGGCCATGACCTGCTCCTGCGTCGATGCCTCATCCAGGGTCGGATCGGCGATGAACTGCGACCCGAGGTTGGAGGTCAGGATCAGGATCGTGTTCCGGAAGTCCACCGTGCGGCCCTGGCCGTCGGTGAGCCGTCCGTCATCGAGAACCTGCAGCAGGATGTCGAAGACCTCCGAGTGCGCCTTCTCCACCTCGTCGAGCAGCACGACGCAGTAGGGCCTGCAGCACGACGCAGTAGGGCCTGCGGCGGACCGCCTCGGTCAGCTGGCCGCCCTCTTCATATCCGACATAGCCGGGCGGAGCGCCGACGAGCCTGGCCACCGAGTGCCGCTCGGAGTACTCGCTCATGTCGATCCTGATCATCGCTCGCTCGTCGTCGAACAGGAATTCCGCCAGTGCCTTGGCCAGCTCGGTCTTGCCGACGCCAGTCGGACCGAGGAACAGGAAGGAACCCGACGGCCGGTCGGGGTCCGAAATACCCGCCCGGGACCTGCGGACCGCGTCGGACACCGCCTGCACCGCGCGCTGCTGGCCCACCAGCCGGTGGCCCAGTTCGTCCTCCATGCGTAGCAGCTTGCCGGTCTCGCCTTCCATGAGCCTGCCAGCCGGGATGCCGGTCCACGAGGAGACGACGTCAGCCACGTCATCCGGGCCGACTTCCTCCTTCACCATCGGCGCGGCGGCCGCCACGCCCGCAGCCTGCCCGGCCTCGTCGGCGGCCGCGGCCGACGCTTCGGCGATCTGCCGCTCCAGCGCTGGAATGTCGCCGTACATCAGCCGGGACGCCGTCCCGAAGTCCGCATCGCGCTGTGCCCGCTCCGCCTGGCCCTTCAGCTCGTCAAGCTGCTTCTTGAGCTCGCCGACCTTGTTCAGGCTGGCCTTCTCCCGGTCCCACCGGGCCACCAGCGCCGTGAGCTGCTCCTGCTTGTCCGCGAGGTCAGCGCGCAGCCGCTCCAGCCGATCCCGGCTGGCCGCATCGTTCTCCTTGGCCAGCGCCATCTCTTCCATCTTCATCCGGTCGACCGCGCGCTGCAGTTCGTCGATCTCCACCGGCCGCGAGTCGATCTCCATCCGGAGCCGGGACGCGGCCTCGTCGATCAGGTCGATCGCCTTGTCCGGCAGGAACCGTGCGGTGATGTACCGGTCTGACAGGGTGGCCGCGGCGACGAGCGCGGCGTCGGAGATCTGCACCTGGTGGTGCGCTTCGTAGCGGCCCTTCAGCCCCCGCAGGATGGCGATGGTGTCCCCGGCGGACGGCTCGCCGATGAGCACCTGCTGGAACCTCCGCTCCAGGGCAGGGTCCTTCTCGATCCGCTGCCGGTACTCATCGAGCGTCGTCGCGCCGACCATCCGCAGCTCACCGCGGGCAAGCATGGGCTTGAGCATGTTGCCGGCGTCCATCGCGCCTTCAGCAGCGCCAGCGCCCACCACGGTGTGCAGCTCGTCGATGAAGGTGATGATCTGACCTTCGCTCTGCTTGATCTCGTTCAGGACCGCCTTGAGGCGTTCCTCGAACTCGCCCCGGTACTTGGCTCCGGCGACCATCGCGCCGAGGTCGAGCGCCACGACGCGCTTGTCGCGCAGCGACTCCGGCACATCGCCGGCCACGATGCGCTGGGCAAGCCCCTCGACGACCGCCGTCTTACCGACGCCCGGCTCGCCGATGAGCACCGGGTTGTTCTTCGTCCGGCGGGATAGCACCTGGATCACCCGGCGAATCTCCGCGTCCCGGCCGATCACCGGGTCGAGCTTGCCATCCCGGGCGTTCTGGGTGAGGTCGATGCCGTACTTCTGGAGGGCCTGGTAGGTGTCCTCCGGGTCCTGGGACGTCACCCTGGCGTGCCCGCGCACCTGCTCGAAAGCGGCGGTGAGCTGCTTGGGCCCGGCTCCGGCAGAGCGCAGCAGGTCGGCTGCCTGACCGCCGTCGGTCGCGAGGCCGACGAGCAAGTGCTCGGTCGAGACATACTCATCCGACATGTCCTTGGCCAGCTTGCCGGCCGTCGCCAGCGCCGCCAGCAGCTGCCGCGAGGTCTGCGGAGCGCTGACCGTCGCCCCCGCTGCCCGCGGCATCCGGGCTAGCTCCGCTCGGGCCTTCGCCAGCAGGTCGCCCGGGTCGGCGCCGACGGCCCGCAGCAGCGGCACGGCCGTGCCGCCGTCCTGCTGGACCAGGGCGGCGAGCAGGTGCAGGCCATCGGTGTTGGGATTGCCGGCTGAGGCGGCCATCTGCACTGCCTCGGACAGGGCCGCCTGGCTCTTCCTGGTCAGCTTCTCGTCCAACTTCTGTTTCTTTCTCTTTGCTCTGGTTCGTTGTGGGTGGCACCGATCGGCCGCGTGCCGTGGGCGAGCGCATGATCCGGCGCGTCGGTCCGCGGCCGAAGTTGATGGCCTGGTCAGCCCGCGTCGGCCACGTTCCCTCGCTCGCCGGGCCTGATGTCCGCCGCAGCGGCGATGGCCTGGGCCTGATCGGAGCCCAGCCCGGTGCCTGGCGCCGTGCCGGTCTGACCGCCCACGGGAGGCCGCACCGGCACGAGCGCGGCGCCGTCGGTCTTGCCACGGGCCAGGCTCGCCAGCCGCGCCGCCACCGCGCGCGTCGATTCCAGCTCGGCGCGCAGCTGGCTGATCTCGGCGTGCAGCTCGGACATCCGCACCCGGCTGCGCCGCTCGGCCAGCTCGAGCTCGAGGATGCGCTTGATCCCGCTGAGATTGATGCCCTCTTCCTGGGAGAGCCGCTGCACCTCGCGCAGGCTCAGGATGTCCCGCAGCGAGTAGCGCCGTCCGCGGCCCGCCGACCGGCCAGGCGAGACCAGGCCCAGCCGGTCGTAGGCGCGCAGCGTCTGCGGGTGCAGGCCCGACAGCTGAGCCGCGACCGAGATGACGTACACGGGTGTGTCATCCGTGAGCTCGAAGTCGCTGGTCATGTCATCTCCCTCCAGCGGCTAGCTGTTCGCGTCCCGGAGCAGGTCGGCTCTCGGGTCAGGGCCGGCGGTGGCGTCCCGGAACTGCTCGAGCGCGGCCCGAGCCTTGTCGTTCAGCGTGGCCGGGATCTGCACGTTCACCGTGACGAGCAGGTCTCCGACGGTGCCGTCCTTGCGCCTGACCCCCTTGCCCTTGACCCGGAACGTCCGGCCGCTCGGCGTGCCTGCCGGG
>JASHSZ010000710.1 GCA_030040815.1 Streptosporangiaceae bacterium | reverse complement strand
TGAACCACCTCGACGACGTGACCGGCACGATCGACCGCGGCAAGCTGGCGGATCTGGTCGTCCTCGACCGTGACCCGTTTGCGCACCCGGCCGCCGACATCGGCGGCACCGGGGTGGTCGCGACGTACGTGCAGGGCGAGGAAGTCTATTTGTCGACATCTCGATAGGAGGCGAGCGTCAGCATGCCGGTCGCTATGACGGAGCTCGGCCGCGGTGGTCCGCGGGTGTCCAGGGTCGGCCTCGGCCTGATGGCCATGTCGGGCACCTACGGCCCGGCCGATGAAACGGAGAGCATCGCCACGATCCGCGCCGCGCTGGACGCCGGAATCACGCTCCTGGACACCGGTGACTTCTACGGCATGGGCCACAACGAGCTGCTGCTCGGCCGCGCGCTCCGCGGCGTCGACCGGTCCAGCGTTTTCATCCAGGTCAAGTTCGGCGGCCAGCGGGACCCGCGGGGCGCGTTCGTCGGCCATGACGCGAGCCCCGCGATGGTGAAGAGCTCGCTTGCCTACTCGCTGACCCGGCTCGGCACTGACTACGTCGACCTGTACCAGCCGGCGCGACTCGACGCGCGGGTGCCCATCGAGGAGACGGTGGGCGCCATCGTCGAGATGATCAAGGCCGGGTACGTCCGGTATCTAGGCCTTTCGGAGATGGGCGCCGGCACCATCCGCCGCGCTGCGGCGGTGCACCCGGTGACTGGGCTGCAGATCGAGTACTCCCTGATGAGCCGGAGCATCGAAAACGAGATCCTGCCGACCGTGCGCGAGCTGGGCGTCGGCGTCACCGCCTACGGCGTCATGTCCCGCGGGCTGCTGTCGGCCGGCGCGAGGGGCATCGGGTCGGGCGACTCGCGCAGCCGGTTCCCGCGCTTCCAGGGCGACAACCTCGAGCGCAACCTCGCCCTGGTGGACGCCCTCGAACGGATCGCCACCGATCGCGGCGCGACGACCGCGCAGCTCGCGCTGGCGTGGGTAGCCTCCCGCGGCGCCGACATCGTTCCGCTCATCGGCACCAAGCGCCGCGACCGGCTCGCGGAGACACTCGGCGCGCTCGAGCTGACGCTCAGCGCGGACGAGCTTGCGGCCATTGAGGCCGCCGTGCCGGTGTCCGCGGTCGCGGGCACCCGGTACGACCCGGCCCAGATGGCCGCGCTCGACAGCGAGCAGCCGTGACAGGACGAGCGGTCGGCTACATCGTCCGTCAGTCCGCGGCCTCGCCAGCGAGCTCCTCCTGGTCGGTTTCCGCTTGCCGGGGCTCTTCGCTGGGCTTGCCGTCCGCGTCGGCCAGGTAATCGCCGGGCCGGTCGAGACGGCGCTCCCACCGACTGCGCCGCTCGGAGATCCAGGCCTCGGCAGAGCGCAGCACCGCGGGGTTGATGCTGCAGGTCCGCGTACGGCCGACCTTCTGTGACCGGACCAGCCCGCTGACCTCCAGCACCTGCACGTGCTGCACCACGGCGGCCAGAGACATCGACAACGGTCGGCCGAGTTCGCTGACCGACGCGGGTCCATGGCTGAGCCGCTCCACCATGAGTCGTCGGCCTGGGTCTGCCAGTGCCTGGAACACACGGTCGAGGTCGGCAGCTTGGTTAAGCACGAACTTGAGTATTCCGTACGCGCCATCAATAGTCAAGTCAACGCTTTACTGTTCAGCTGTCACTGGCTCGCGCGATGATGGGGTACCGGGCGTCAGCTGGCGGAAGGGGGCAGGCGTGGCGACGGAGGCCAGTTCGGCCCCGGATCGGGACGTCAGCGATCGCCGCTTCGCCGCGCAGCTGCTCTCCGGAGCGCCAGCCACCGCACCGCTCGAGGTCGTCGAGCGGCTGCTCGCGGTACAGGGACAGGATCCGCGCGGGGCGCGGCTCGCGGTCCGTGCCCGGGCGACGGGGCTGAGCGCGGCGGACGTAGACCGCGCGCTGACGCAGGACCGGTCGCTGCTGATCACCTGGCTGAACCGTGGCACCCTGCACCTGATCCGCAGCGACGACTACTTCTGGCTGCACCGGCTGACCGCGCGACCCCAGTTCCAGCTCGGCTGCGGGCGCATCCTGGCCCGGTTCGGCGTCACCGCCGCCACCGCGGACCGCGGGGTCGACGCCGTGGCGCGGGCGCTCGCTGCCGACGGCCCGCTCACCAGGACGCAGCTCGCGGACCGCATCAGCGGCGTCGGGGTGCCCGCGGACGGTGGTGCCGCACTTCACGTGCTGATGCTCGCCAGCCTGCGCGGGATTGCGGTGCGGGGACCGATGATCGGTGCTCAGCATGCGTACGTGCACGTCCGGTCGTGGCTCGGCGATCCGCCGCCAGAGCCCGAGCCCGACCGCGTCCTCGGATGGCTAGCCCGGCGGTACCTGGCCGGTCACGGGCCGGCCAGCGAGCGTGATCTGGCGAAGTGGGCCGGCCTCCCGGTCACGTGGGTTCGCCGCGGTCTCGCGGCCATCGCCGCCGAGTTGCGGGACCGGCCCGACGGGCTGGCGGAACTGGCAGCGGCGGCCTGCCCGGCCGGGCCGCCGCAGCCGCGGCTGCTCGGCGGTTACGACCCGGTGCTGCTCGGCTGGCAGTCCCGGCATCTCGTGCTGGCCGGTCACGAGGAGATCGTCACGGTCAACGGCCTGTTCCGCCCGTTTGCCCTGGTGGCCGGCCAGGCCGCCGGAATCTGGGCGTATCAGGACGGCCAGGTGGCTCTCGACCGGTTCGGCCCGCTGCCCGCCGACGTCGAGGCCGCGCTCGCGGCCGAGGCCCGCGATGTGCGGCGCTACCTTGCATCGGAACCGGAACCAGCAGCGGACGAGGAGTCGAGATGAAGCTGCCTGATCTTGCCGACCTGCCGTTCGCCGCGGCGCTCACGCGGCACGACGGCGACCTGGAGGCGGACGTCGACTACGACACCGTGCTGTTCGACGGTTCGCAGTTCGTCGACCCCAGGCTGCCCAACACCCGCTTCCTTGACTGTGCGTTCCGCCGGGTGTCGATCGGCGATGGGCGGCTCTCGCGCGCGAGCCTGCGCGACGTGTGGCTGCGAGATGTTCG
>JASHSZ010000709.1 GCA_030040815.1 Streptosporangiaceae bacterium | reverse complement strand
AGCTGATAGGTGATTGGGCTGCCCCGCCCTGCGGGCGCGCTGTGGTCGATGTGCGCCATGCTGATCCCCGTGATGAGCGCGCCCGGGCACGCGCCCATGGCCACTCCCGCCACCAGGGTGGGCCGCCTGACCCGTCTCGCGACCTTGCCGCGGGAGGTTTCCGCGAGTCGCGCCTCAACGCGCGCGGCGACCTCCTTGTCCACCTTGTCAAGGAACGCGGCCACCACCGCGTCGCCGTACTCCGCGCCGAGTTCCTGATGGGCTTCTGCGGCGGCCCTGACGTCCTCTGGCGAGATAGGGGAAGTGCTCATGCCGGCAGGGTAACTCCGCTCCGGTTGCACCGCGGTTTCGCGACCGTGTCACTCACGATGCTCTGGCCCGTTGCCGCTGCGTGGCGGGTCAGGCGGGGGGAAGACGCGACCCAGGCTGCCTGGCCCGACGCGGACGATCGGCGGGCGAGCGCGGGGAGCGACTGCCTTGTCCGACGACCATGGGGCGGGAGGGGCGTAAACAAAGGCACAGATGGCCAGCACCAGATCGTCGTACGTCGCCCGGCGGGCACGGAACCGGTCGTAGGCGGCATCCAGGTCGGTGACGACGGGAAGGCCGGCCGCCCTCAGCTCATGGCAGGCTGCAATTACCTCATGCTTCGTCAAAGCAATCGTCGCGTCGGCCACGTCGGACTGGTAAGGGATGCCATGAAAGTCGGCGACGTGCCGCAATGAGACGATCCCGGCGTGCAGGCAGTTGGCCGTTTCGGGGCCCCAGTCGCCGTCGACGGCAGCCAGCGCGAGGGCAGCGGCATCGAGGATGGCACCGGCCGCGGTAATCCAGGACTTCGCGGTTTGCGGGGAGCGGAAGAACGCGAGCACAGGGAAGCTCGTATGACTCTCGCTTAGATCAACGAAGCAGTCTTCCCACGCCTGCCAGGTTTCACTCAAGACGGTCTGGGGCCCCGCAGGACGCCACAGGCGGCGCAGGATGACCGGACCGGCCGGCGGCAGCCCGGTGCGCATCGCGAGCTTGGTGACCAGGGCCTCGCGCCGCGAGAACGCGGCATACAAACTGGGCAGATAGCCGATGACCAGGGCCAGCAGCCCGACCCCGAGCACAGCTTCAACGTAGGCGGCAACGCTCGCGTCGCCGGAGCCTGACAACACGCCGAGCGTGGTCAGCGCTGACGCCGAAGCTGCGAACGCCCGCCCGGCAGAGCCACCGCCGAGCGCCCACTGCATGCCCGCACCGGCCAGCCAGATGGCGCTGAGCCAGGCCACCAGCAGCGCCAGGAGCAGGCTGACGGCCAGCCCCGCGGTGCGGCGGTCCAGCTGGCCCGACGAGGAGGCACGCCCAGCCCGCCACGCGGTCGGCGCATCCAGTGCCCGGAAGACAGCCCGGCTGAGACGGTCAGGTACACCGCGGGGCACCACGATCGTGCGCACCGCCGACCGCACAGCCAGCGCCGCCGCGGCTGCCGCAGCCAAGGCCACCACCACCCGCGCCAACGTCAGCAGCATGCCGGCATTGATGCCCGTCCGTTCCACCGCGCTACCCGGCCCGGCCGGAAACGGCCACTGCGCGGCATCCCTGCCCCGCAGGTGCTGGGGTCCGCGCGCCTGGTCTTTGCGATGGCAGCCAGGAGACAACCGAGTGATAATGGTTCGTGACTATTCGACCGGATTCTGTCGAGTCGGTGGCCGCGTTAGTCGTGGCAGCGCTACGGCCTGGCGTCGACGCAGATTGGTCGGTGCCAGCGGGCGACCTCGAGTGGAGCGTCGACCGGACAATCGCGCACATGACCGGGGCCCCCGCCAAGTACGCCTTTTATCTGTCGAGCCGTTCCACTCGTTACGTCGCAGTACGGGTGATGCCCGCCGATGACGCGACGCGGCAGGAACGCCTGGAGGCCATCGAGGCTTGCGCTGCGGCGCTAGCTGGCGTTGCCGCCGCTGCGCCGGCGGAAGCGCTCGGCTTCCACATCAGCGGGATGCGGAACGCGGAGCAGTTCCTCGCGATGGCCTGCGAGGAACTGATCGTCCACACCTACGACGTCACCCGCGGGCTCGGACTGCCTTACGAGCCGCCCGAAGAGCTGTGCCGGCTCGTGATCGAGTACATGTACCCCGGTCAGGAGGAGCGGCGGCCGGTGTGGCCCTATCTCGTGTGGCTGTCCGGTCGACGTCATCCAGCCGCAACGGAGTGGGGCGAGCCGCCGAAGCCCGCCGAACACTCGAAGCTACCGCTTGAGTTCGCACTCGACCCGGCTACCGGCGAGTGGCGCACGACTCGATGGTGGGTGACATGACGCAGCCGCCGATGGTGGCTCGAGACCTCATCCTGGCGGCTGGGTCAACCAGAACTGACACGCAAGCTCGTCAACTAGTCATCAGGACCGCATGTGGCGTCAATGCTGAGTACGGGCAGGTCCGCTTCCCGGGCTTGGCGGCGGACTTCGGCGTCCCACAGTTCGTCGCGGGCGAGCCGAACGGTGATGAAGGGCTGCGGATCTGCGTCGCCCCAGTTGGCGCGCGCCCGCGCCGGATCGGAGTAGCGGCTGCGCAGGGCCTGTTTGCGGAACGTGCCGGTAGGTAGCAGAAGCATGGCCTGGCCCGGCCAGCTGAGCAGGGGCTCGGCGTGTGCCGTCGCCAGCGGGCCGCAACCGCGCGAACTTACGGTCTGCCGCGAGCCTTGGCTGCGAGGCGCTGATGCAGTCCGAGACCTGCTAGCGATGCTCGTGGCTCAGGTCCACAATGCAGAACAGGTTCCCGTCGGGATCGGCCAGCACAATGAAGTCCGGATCCTCGGGGTAGCTGTCCCAGTCGACCCGCCTGGCGCCCAGCGACACAAGCCGCGCCGCCTCCGCCTCCTGCTCATCGACGTTCGCCACGTGCAGGTCAAAGTGGAGGCGCGGGTGAGCCTGCAGCGGAGTCTGGCTGGGCTGGAGGGCGATCGCCGTTCCGGTTTCGTGTTGCGGCACGAGCACCTTCGACCACCCGCCGAACCCATCCTCGCGCAGCCGGTAGCCCAGGGCCGCGGACCAGAACTCTGCCGCTCGCTGGACATCCGTGACTCCAAGCGCCACCACGCCGAAGGTCAGCACGGGCAGAGTCTAGCCAGAATGACGGCCGGGCTGAGAGCTAAGCGACGTCCCATAGCCGCACGCACGTGCCGCGAGCCCGAACCTGCTCTCGGCCGGCAATTCGTGACGTCGCGCGCCTCTTGGAAGCGTCCTGTTCTCGGCACGGTGGTGTCACACTGGTACGGGCGCGCTGCCATGCGATCGCCCTCGATCGCGTCGGCTTCTCGATGGGCAGGTGAACCGAGATGATTGTGCGGATACCGAGGGTCCCGGGGCTTCCCGGAGGCGGAGGCCTGAACCTGGTGCTTCTCGCAGGCGGGGCCTACTTCGCCTGGGAGCACGAGCAGGGCCGGCACACACGGCCGCACGTGGCGTGCCCGATCTGCTGGCTGAACAGGATAGCCCCGGCCCCTAACGCGTCCGGTGGCTCCAGCCCGGCCGAGCCGCCGCCGGACGAATCCTGACCAGCACGATGCCCTGACTAGCCCGGCAAGACGGCTGCTCCAGAGAGCCGGGACTGGGACACTTACCGGAAGCTGATCGTCCGGTTATGCGCCTACGGTCGAAGCCGGACGGGATTGCCGGTCCAGCCGACCATCGAGCGCGCGGACCGCCCGCCCGGTGGGCAATGACGAGCCCGGAAAGGAGCAGTTGTCCGATGGAGATCGTCCTCGTCGCCGGTCTGTGGCTCGACGGGTCCGCATGGGATGCTGTCGTTCCGCCTCTGCAGGCGCTGGGTCATCACGCCGTGTCTGTCTGGCTGCCTGGTCAGGGAGCGCCGCCAGCCTCGGCGACGCTTGCCGACCAGCATGCGGCAGTGCTGGCGGAGGTCGACGCGGCCAACGGCAGCGTCGCGGTCGTCGGTCACTCCGCCGCCTGCACGCTCGCCTGGATGGCTGCCGACGCCCGGCCGGACAAGGTGGGCCAGGTCGCGATGATCGGGGGCTTCCCGTCCGGTGACGGCGAGGTGTATGCGAGCTTCTTCGCCGTCGTGGATGGCGTCATGCCGTTCCCGGGGTGGGGGCCGTTCGACGGCCCGGACGCCGCCGACCTCGACGAGGAGCAGCGTCGCCGCATCGCCAGTGCGGCAATCCCGGTCCCTGAGGGCGTGGCGAAGGGCATTGTGCAGCTGCGAGACGCGCGGCGGTTCGACGTGCCTGTCACGCTGATCTGCCCCGAGTTCTCCCCGGCCCAGGCTAAGGAGTGGATCGACAGGGGCGAGGTGCCTGAGCTGTCGAAGGCTCAGCACATCGACTACATCGACATCGAGTCCGGCCAC
>JASHSZ010000708.1 GCA_030040815.1 Streptosporangiaceae bacterium | reverse complement strand
TTCGGCGCCGGTGCCGGTGCGTCCGACGCCACGGTTGTCGAACCGGATGGTCGTGACGTGCGGAGTGAGCCATGGCAGCACGCGCCACCACATATCGCTTGGGTGTCCCAGGCCGTTGATCAGCAGAAGCGGCGGGCCTTGGCCCTCGACCTGGTAGAACAAGTCAGCACCATCGCGCTCAACAACCGGCATTCGGCCTCCTGGATATCGCGGTACCGGCGAGCTGATCGCGCAGCCGATTTCGGGCCGCAGATGAGCCCGGTCTACGAGGCGCCCTCATCCTCCGGGTCGGCTGCCTCCGGAACTGAGTCTGCGAAGACCGTTCGTCCCTTACGCACAACATCTTGAAGATCTAGGCGCGCATACCGATCAAGCAAACGTCCGCGATCCCGTGGCATCGCGACAGCCCGTCTGTACACGTCCCCGAACTCTGTGGTCGGCTCCAAGTATGGTGCCGAGAGAAAGGGGCCCGCCTCATGAATCAGGTCGTCGGCCTCGCGGTTATACCGGTTCCGCACGGCGGCCTCGTTCAGCAGCGAGACTGCTGACACATCCACCACGCCGCCAATGACAAGACCAACGCCGAAGGCGTCGAATGTGTTTTGTGACCACGATCCCGTGCGTGCGACGGCGTCGGACCAGTAGAGGCGGAAGGCACCGGCACCAACAAGGAGGACGCCCGCCAGTAAGGTGACCCTGCGACGCAGCCTCTCGACAACCAACCTGACGTAATCAATGAGCACAGCGGGCGCGTCGGCCCACACGCTCTGCATCATGGCTGCCGCCGTCCGGGCGACCGGCAGGGTACCGGCCTGGCGGGCCGGGCCCGGACGGCGTTGCGAGAGCGCGGCGTCGGCACCGGGCTGAGGGCCACTCGGCGGTCTGAACTGCCGGCCTGAGGCTCCACCTCATTAGCAAGGTGGAGCCGCGGGTCGTGGGGAGCGCTTAACGCCAGAACTGCGTCAGCCGGTGGTCCGGATGGTCGCCTACGTGCGGCCGGATTACCCGTCGGACTAGCCTGCGCGCGTATCGACTTCGGCTGCAGGTGGCAGGCATCACTCCGCTTGGTCACACAGCAGACGAATCACCCACGGAGGGTGGTGCGCACGGCGCGGATCAGGGGGAACGTGCGAGCTAACGATTGATCTAGTCCGGCATGTCGGCAAACCGCATGAGCGGTGGTTCTCTGCGGCGCTCCGGGAGTGTCCCAGGGGAACCGGCCCTGGTCAGCCGGCGGGGAGGGAGCGTGCTATGCCAACAACGGCGTGGCGATTTGCCGGGACCGAAGGGGCCGACGGCGCAGTTCTCAAGCTGAAGGCGCTGGACGCGCAGGATCTGATAGAAGTGCAGGACGTCACGGTCATCCGCTGGCCTGAGTATGCGGGCCAGCCCACTGTCTACGATCACGTAACCGAACAAGGCGGCATGGTTTCCGCGCTCATGCGCAAAGTTCGGCATGAGACCATCGACGACTCCATGATCGAGACTGTCAAGACTGACCTGATGCCTGGAACCTCGGCAGTCGTGCTGCTCAGTGCCCGCGCGGTCATCGACGAGGTGGCGAAGGCCTTCCAGGGGAGTGGCATGGAGCTAATCCGCAGCGACCTGTCGGTGCCTGATCAGGACCGCCTGCGGGCGATGATCAGACAAGCTCAACAGGGCCCAGGATGACTCAGCGCTAGGGCCGGCCCCGAAGGGCCGACCCTCTTCGAGGTGCGGTGGACCTGGCGGAACCGGCGCGCCGGGTCTCGGGCTCGCAGGGCAGGCACTGGCAGGACGGAGAAACGGTGCTGGACAAGACCATGCGCGCGGTAAGCCAGGACAGGCTGGGTCCTCCGGATGTGCTGCATACGGTGACCGTGCCGCGGCCCGAGCCTGGTGGCACCGAGGTGCTGGTCCGCGTCCTGGCTGCGGGAGTGAACCCGGTGGACTGGAAGACGAGGGCGGACGGCGGCCGCCTCGGCGCGCCGCCATTCATCCTGGGCTGGGATGTCGCCGGCGTGGTGGAGGCACTGGGCGAGGGCGTGACCAGGTTTGCGGTGGGGGACCGGGTTTTCGGGATGCCGTGGTTTCCCCGCCAGGCCGGCGCGTACGCCGAGTACGTCACCTGCCCGTCCCGCCAACTGGCGGCGACACCGGAGTCACTGGATGATGCTGGCGCGGCCGGGCTGCCGCTCGCGGGGTTGATCGCACGGCAGAGCCTGATCGACACCGCCGCCGTCAAGGCAGGTGACCGGGTGCTGATCCAGGCGGCCGCAGGCGGTGTCGGCACCCTGGCCGTGCAGATCGCCAAGCATGCCGGTGCCTTCGTGATTGGCACGGCTGGACCGGGTGACCAGGCGTTTCTCGCCGAGCTGGGCGTCGATCAGCCGATCGACTACACCAGCACCGACATCGCTGACGAGGTCGCCGGCATCGACGTGGTGCTGGACCTGGTCGGCGGTGCAGTCGGCATATCCTCCCTGCCCGTCCTGCGCGACGGCGGCCTGCTGATCAGCGTGCCAAGCGCCGGCGACCTGCCGCCGCTGCGCGCCGCAGCCGCCGGACGCGTCCGCATCACCGGCATCCTTGTCGAGCCAGACCGCACCGGCATGGACGCGCTCGCGGCGCTTGCCTCGGCTGGCACATTGCGGCAGCCGATCGCCAGGATGCTGCCGCTGGATCAGGCGGCCCGGGCACATGAACTCGGCGAGAGCGGGCACGCAGGCGGAAAGATGATCCTGATACCCGATGGTGCCCACGAGGATTAGACCGCCTGCCGCGCCCTCGGACCAGGCCGCAGCGGCCATCACCAACCGCGACCGAAGCATGGTGATCATCGCTGCGCTCGCTGCCCAAGGCGTAGCCGGTCAGCGCCTGCACAGTCGCGTCCGACTGGCGCAGCGCTATGGCATCGACTACGAACCGCTCCCGGCGACGGCGGTCCTGGTTACCCACCCCAAGGGCACGTCGAGGCCTGAGCTGGTTAGACGGGGCGAGCTAGCCCAGGAAATCGAGCGACGAGTTGCGGGGACAGAGCATCGGCCTTGTGCGATGTGACATTGTACAGTTAGCCTTGAGGTGGTCAATCGCAAGGAGCCCTCCCATGACCGCTGCCAAGACCTGGCGCGGCGTGCATGTCGCCAGCGCACTGCCGTTTCACAAAGACCTGTCCGTCGACTATGACGCGTACGCCGAGCACGTCCAGTTTCTCGCTGAGAACGGCTGCGACGGCATCTGCCCTAACGGATCGCTCGGCGAGTACCAGACGCTCAGCGATGACGAGCGCGCGCGGGTGGTCACCACCGCCGTCGAGGCAGCCCCGGACGGCTTCGGTGTGATGCCGGGCTGCGGTGCGTACAGCTCACTGCAGAGCCGCCGCTGGATCGAGCAGGCAGCGGACGCGGGTGCGACCTCGGTGCTGCTGCTGCCGCCGAACACCTACCGCGCGGACGACGCGGCGGTGCTCGACCACTACCGCACCGCTGCCACCGTCGGGCTACCGATCGTCGCGTACAACAATCCGTTCGACACTAAGGTCGATCTGCGCCCGGACCTGCTTGCCCGGCTGTACGGCGAGGGCCTGATCGTCGCGATCAAGGAGTTCAGCTGCGATGCCCGCCGCGGCTACGAGATTGCCGAGGCCGCACCCGGCCTCGACATTCTCGTTGGCTCAGACGACCTGCTGGTCGAACTCGGCCTGGCCGGGGCGGTCGGCTGGATCGCCGGCTATCCCAACGCGATCCCGCACAGCACGGTTGAGCTCTACCACCTGGCGACCTCCGGCGATCCGGCCGACCTGAGCAAGGCGCTGCCGATCTACCGAGATCTGCACCGACTGCTGCGCTGGGACTCCAAGACCGAGTTCGTTCAGTCGATCAAGCTATCGATGGACGTCGCCGGCCGCACCGGCGGTGCGTGTCGCCCGCCGCGGCTGCCGCTGCCCGTCGAGGTTGCCGAGCAGATCGTCCGAGACACCGAGGCCGTGCTGGCCAAGGGCTACCGGTGACTGGCTAGCGCCGATGAGATCGCTGCGCGTGATCCACACGGTCGAGTCGCACACCGAGGGAATGCCCACCCGGGTGGTGACCGGCGGCGTAGGAGTCATTCCGGGTACCACGATGGCCGAGCGTCGCCTGTGGTTCATGGCGAACAGCGATGAGCTCCGGATGTTCCTGATGTACGAGCCGCGCGGCCATGCGGCCATGAGCGGCGCCATCTTGCAGCCCCCGACCCGCCCGGACGCGGACTTCGGCGTGCTGTTCATCGAGGTTTCCGGCCTGCTGCCGATGTGCGGGCACGGCACGATGGGGGTCGCGACCGTCCTGGTCGAGACCGGCATGGTCCCGGTGACCGAGCCGGTCACGACCATCCGGCTCGACACGCCGGCCGGTCTGGTCGTGGCCAGCGTGCGGGTCGAGGACGGTGCAGCCCGCGCGGTCACGATCCGCAACGTGCCGGCGTTCTGCCTCGCCCTGGACTGCCGCGTGAAGGTTCCCGGCTTCGGCGAGGTCAGATACGACATCGCGTTCGGGGGGAACTTCTACGCGATGGTCAGGCTCGACGACCTTGGCTTGCCGTTCGAGCGCGAGGCAAAAAACGACCTGCTCGCGGCCGGGCTCGCCATCATGGACGCGATCAATTCCGCAGACCGGCCAGTGCACCCGGAGCGTCCTGACATCAACGGCTGCCATCACGTCTACCTGGAGGCGCCAGGCTCGACCGCCCGACACTCCCGGCACGCAATGGCCATCCATCCTGGCTGGTTTGACAGGTCGCCGTGCGGCACCGGAACGAGCGCCCGCCTCGCGCAGCTGCACGCCCGCGGCGAACTCGCCGTCGGTGACGAGCTGGTCAACGAATCGTTCATCGGCTCACGGTTCCTCGGCCGGCTCGTCGCGACGACCGAGGTCGCCGGCCGCAGCGCCGCCGTGCCGGAGATCACCGGACGGGCCTGGGTGACCGGGACGGCACAGTACCACCTGGACCCCACCGACCCGTTCCCGCACGGCTTCCAGCTCTGATGCGGCAACGGAGCGACGCGACCATGTCCGGCTCGCTGCCGATCGGCCCGCTGGTGAAGGCAGCCAGCCTGCGCGCGACCGTCACCCAGATGCTGCGGGCTGCGATCATCTCGGGGGAGATGGCGCCCGGCGAGGTCTACTCAGCCCCGGGATTGGGCTCACGGTTCGGCGTGTCCGCCACCCCCGTCCGCGAGGCGATGATCGACCTGTCCCGTGAAGGCCTGGTGGAGACGGTGCCGAACAAGGGGTTCCGCGTGACCGCCGTGAGCGAGGCGGACCTCGACAACATCGCCGCCCTGCGCATGCTCATCGAGCCGCCGACTGTCCGCGAGGTGACGCCCCGGATCCCGGCCGCGGCGATCCCCGCGCTGCGCGAGCTTGCCCAGGCCATCGTGGATAACGCCGCGGCCGGCGACCTCGTCACCTACACCGAAGCGGACCGGCGCTTCCATCTGGCGATCCTCGAGTACAGCGACAATCAGCGCCTCGTGAGCCTGGTGTCCGACCTGCGCGCGCATACCCGGCTTTACGGGCTGGCCGCGATGGCCGACTCGGGCACGCTCGCGGGCTCGGCGGCCGAGCACTTGGAGCTCGTCGACCTAATCGCGGCCCGCGACGCGCAGGGCGCGCGAAGCCTGATGCAACGGCACATCGGCCGGGTCCGCGCCGAGTGGGCCAACCACCCGACATGAGCCTTCCGCCCTGCGATGTCGCCGTGGTCGGCGCCGGCGCCGTCGGTGCCGCGTGTGCGTACTTCGCCACCGCCGCTGGTTACCGTGTCACGGTCATCGACCGTCGCGCGATCTGCTCGGGAGCGTCGAGCGCCTGCGAGGGCAACGTTCTCGTCTCCGATAAAGAGGCCGGCCCGGAGCTCGACCTGGCCCTGTACTCGCAGCAGGTGTGGCGGGAGAACCTCGCCGAGGAAAACAAGCTGTGGGAGTTCGAAGCCAAGGGCGGGCTGATGGTCGCCGCAGGCGAGCATGGCCTGGCTGGCCTCCGCGACCTGGTAGGCCGTCAGCGCGCGCTCGGTGCCGCCGTGGAGGAGGTCGATGACGCTGGGCTGCGCGACCTGGAACCACACCTCAGCCCGGCCTTCGCGGCCGGCGCGTACTACCCGCAGGACGCCCAGGTTCAGCCGATGCTCCTGGTCGCCCACCTCCTGCGCCTCGCCCGCGACCGCGGCGCCCGCGTGCTGACCGGGACCGAGGTCACTGGCTTCCTGCGCGAGCGCTTCCGCGTCGCGGGCGTGCGAACATCCGGCGGGGATCTGCCTGCGGGCGCCGTCATCAACGCGGCGGGACCGTGGGCCGCCGAGCTGGCTGCGCTCGCGGGTGTCAGCATTCCGGTGCTGCCGCGCCGCGGGTTCGTGCTGGTAACTGAGCCGCTGCCGGTCACTGTCCGGCACAAGGTCTACGCGGCCGAGTACGTCGGCGACGTGGCCAGCTCGGACGACGCGCTGCAAGCCTCACCCGTGGTTGAGGGGACGCCGGCCGGCACCATCCTCATCGGCGCGAGCCGGGAACGGGTCGGCTTCGACCGAAGGTTCTCGGCCCCAGCCGCCGCCCGCCTGGCTCGGGGCGCCATTGGCTTGTTCCCGGTGCTCGCCGGTGTGCAGGTGATGCGCAGCTACCTCGGTTTCCGCCCATACTGCCCCGACCACCTGCCGATCATCGGACCCGACCCCCGCGCGCCGGGACTGTGGCACGCGACCGGCCACGAAGGCGCGGGCATCGGGCTGTCGGTAGGCACCGGGTCGCTGCTCGCCGAGGCTCTCTCGGGGCGGGAGACCGCACTCGATCTGGCCCCGTTCGCACCCGACCGTTTCGCGGAGGACCGATGAGCACAGTCACTGTCACTTTCGCCGGCCGCACCCTGGCTGCCAGGGAAGGGCAGACAGTAGCCGCCGCCCTCACGACGGCGGGCGTGCGGGCCTGGCGGACGACCCGGCGCGGAGCGCGGCCGCGCGGCGTGTTCTGCGGGATCGGCGCCTGCTTTGACTGTCTGCTCACCATCGACGGCCGCCCCGCGCAGCGCGCATGCCTGGTTCCTGTCCGGGACGGGATGGTCCTCGGGGATATCGGCGATGACTGAAGCGTTCCGGGTAGCGGTCGTCGGGGCCGGCCCGGCCGGTCTCGCTGCTGCTGTCTGCGCCGCCGACGGCGGGCTGACCGTTGCGCTCATCGATGCAGGCGCGCGCCCCGGCGGCCAGTACTGGCGGCACCCCGCCCCCGCCCTGGGCGCGGACGAGCATTCGGGCCACCATGACTGGAGGACGTTCGCGGCACTGCGCGCCCGACTGCAGGCGCACGTCGACGCCGACCGCATCCGTTATCTTCCCCGGACCCAGGTCGCACTGCTCGACCCCGGTACGCCGTTCCTGCTCCACCTGACACCGGCGACGGACGACGCCGTGCAGGTCCCCGACATCGTCGCAGCAACGGACCTTATCCTCTGCCCAGGCGGATACGACCGCCAGCTGCCGGTCCCAGGGTGGGACCTGCCGGGAGTGATGGCGGCGGGCGGGGTCCAGGCGCTGCTCAAGGGTTCCCGGACGCTGCCCGGGAAGCGAGCGGTCATCGCCGGAACGGGACCGTTCCTCCTGCCTGTCGCGACGGCGTTCGCCGCGGCAGGCGGAATTGTGGCGGCTGTCTGCGAGGCGAACAGCCCGGCGCGATGGACTCGCCAGGCCCACCGTGCTGCGCAAGTTCCGACCAAGGGGTGGGAGGCACTTGAATACGTCGCGGCGTTCGCTCGTCACAAGATCCCGTACCGCGCGCGGACGGTGGTGACGCGCGTACTCGGTGACCAAGAGGTCCGCGGTGCTGTGCTGGCGAAGACGGACAGCACCGGGCAGGTCCTGCCAGGCACCAGCCGGGAGGTCGCAGCTGACCTGGTCGCTTTCGGCTGGGGCTTCACCCCGTCGCTGGAGCTGCCGCTCTCGGCCGGCGCGGCGACCCGTCTCGACGCCGACGGCTCGCTTGTCGTGGTCGTGGATAACCACCAGCGCACGACCGCCGAGCACGTCCGGGCGGCCGGCGAGGCGACCGGTGTGGGCGGCGCTGCCCTAGCCCTGCTGGAGGGCGAGCTGGCCGCGCGCTCGCTGGTCGCAGAGGTGACGGGACAGCTGCTGCGCGACGGCTCTCGCCGCCGCCGAATCGGCCGCCTCCGCGCGTTCGCGCACGCTGTGCACGCCGTCCACCCGATACCGTCGAACTGGACGCAGTGGCTCACCGATGAGACGCTCGTGTGCCGCTGCGAGGAGGTTCCGGCCGGCGCGGTCCGTGATGCCGTGGAGAACCTCGGCGCCGCCGACCCGCGTACTGTCCGCTCGCTCACTCGCGTCGGGATGGGCTGGTGCCAGGGCCGGATCTGCGCCAGCGCCTGTGCCTGCATCGTCGCCGGCCTGACCGGCGAAGCGCCGACCGCTGGCGACCTGGAAGCGGTCGGCCGCCGCGCATTCGCCGTACCGCTGGAGCTGCGCCGGGTAGCTCGCCTCGACGCCTCCGCTGCCCCTCAGGAGATCTCGTGATCAGTGCCAGCCCTGCACCTACCAGCGCAGCGGAATTCGACGGGACCCTCGCCGCCGCGGCGGCGGCACGGCGCCCCTGGGCGCGGCTCGACGTCACCGCCCGCGCCGCCGCACTGCGCGCCATCGCCGCCGCCCTCGATGCCGCCGCGGACACTCTCGTCCCGATCGCACACGACGAGACGCACCTGGCGGTTGCGCGCCTTGCAGGCGAGCTGACCCGCACCACCT
>JASHSZ010000707.1 GCA_030040815.1 Streptosporangiaceae bacterium | reverse complement strand
TCCGTCAGATCTCCCCGGGGAACGTCGTGAAGCCGACCGGAATCGAGACCGGCGTGGGAGCCTGGCTCGCCGCGCGAGCATTTTCTTGTCCTTCTTCCCAGTACGAGCGCGCAGCCGACGCACCAGTGCTTGTGAGCCAGTACAGGGTGATGTTGTCGACGATGTGTTCCCGGGTGAGATTGCCCGAAGGTTGTCCGTCGACAAAACCCCGTGCGATCTTCTGGTAGCTGTCCGTATCGTGATCAATCATCCACGCTGCCAGCGCGACGGGTGAATCCAGGAGGGCGTAGCCAATCGTCTCCGGGCGCGTCGCCTGCTCCACGAAATACCCAACGCCGGTCGCATGGAATTCGGCGAGCGCGTCGAGGGCGGCTCGCTCTGCTGCCGACGGCGGCGACTGGCTCAGGGCCTCGGCATCGCCCAGCGCCGGCGTGAGAAGGTTGGTGTGGATGCCGATCAGCCCCTCGAGTGCCAGGCGGCCCATCGCGTCGGTGACCTGGGAGCCCACGTCGCCCCCCTGCGCGACGTACCGGGTATAACCCAGGCGCCGCATCAGCTCCGCCCACGCTCGTCCGATGCGGATCGGACCCCAGCCGAGCTCGGCTGGCTCATCGGAGAACCCGTAGCCGGGGATCGACGGCAGCACGAGGTGGAACGCGTCCTCAGCGCGGCCGCCGTGCGCGGTCGGGTCGGTGAGCGGACCGATAGTCTCGAGCAACTCGACGACCGAGCCCGGCCAGCCGTGCGTCATGATCAACGGCAACGCGTTCTTATGTGCCGACTCGACGTGGATGAAGTGGATGTCCAGCCCGTCGATCTCGGTCTTGAACTGCGGCAGCGCGTTCAATCGAGCCTCGCACCGGCGCCAGTCGTACTCGGTCGTCCAGTACCGCGCGAGGTTCTGTATCGCCGCCAATTGCACACCCTGCGACCGATCGGTGACGAGTTCCCTGGTCGGCCAGCGCGTCGCCTCGATGCGGCGGCGCAGCTCGTCGATCTCGCCCTGAGGTACTTCGATTCGGAACGGCCGGACCGCGCTCTCCGCGCTCGCAGTCCCGGAGTCGCTCATGATCGTGTCCTCCCCGTTCGCGCACGGTGGGTTCTTTGTCGATCGTCAAGTGTCGCGACGTCGAAGCGAAGATCCTCGACGAGCATAGATCCGAAGACTCAATCAAGCGAGAGGCGGCGCACGGCTCACGCGCGCCGTTCGCGATCGGCAATGACCCCCGACGAAGTCTTCGCTTGGACACCCGGCCCCGCCGAGCTCCGATCACCACGGCCAAGGCGCAGCGAGCGCTCAGATTGCCCGTTCCGTCGTCACCACGGCGCGCATCGCCAAGCGCCAGTCAGCGCGCATAAGGCGGGTAGGCGCCGAAGCGCGCAGGCATAAGCGGGGCAGGCGTCCTATATGCGAAGGGCGCTCACAACAGACCCGTCGGCTCAGCCTGAACTTTTATGCACGGCTGTCCAATCACGACAACGCACGGATCTGCCGCTCCGTGTGCGTGCGACCGTGCTCAACTAGGTGGCGGACTGACTCGCAAAGTACGTCGCGTCGCCTCGGATTCGCGTGAGCAAATCGCGGCACGCGGCGTCTTCGGTGGCGTGTTTGCCGATCTCGGTCTTCCTGCCACGCTCGGTGTAATAGACCACCCAGCGGTTGCTCCACTTGTCGATGACGAAAGCCTGGTCCAGGTACTGTCCGGCTCGGCCGATCCCATAGGTGGATTACGGGTATCCCTCCGTCTTGAGGATTGCTTGCAGCTGCTCGGTGGACAGCGACGGTCCAAGGTCGGTCACAAGATAATTCTCGCCGCGCCAGGCGGCGGCCCGCGAATAGCTGGCGCAAGTCATCCGCTTCTGCCGCCGGCAGGTGGTCAGTCTCCGTCTGCGCCAAGTTCTGCATCGAGGACTGGGCGCCAATCGTCCGCGCCGAGACCGCCCGCCATCAGGACGTCGCGCCAGTCCAGCCTGAGCAGTTGCAGCATCGAATTGAAACGATCCCAATGTCCGTGAGAGGCAATAACGACTGCGGCTTGGACTCGCTCGTAGTCCTGACCGTCAAATTCACTGTCCGTGAGCGCTTCCAAGTAGTTGATGACCATCCGTGCCGAGCCGGTCGGGAAGTCACGCCCGATCCGCCCGCGGAGCCTTGGGGTCAGCTCGCCCACGCGAACATCATGCATGGCATCACGACGAGTCAGACAGGAGGCAGCTCTGCAGGAGCGTCCGCTCTTGCCGCAGGGTTGACGTTGCCCTTTGCCCAGGGCGATGATCGCGGGTCGCCGGAGCTCGACAGAGCTCGGCTCGCTTCGGGAGGCAGGGATGAGTACGACGCCCGCCAATATAAGCGTCAACCGCGGCGGGCGTAATCAGCCCCCACTCCGAACCGGCGATCCCGTAGGCGAGGTCAGCAGGCTTCTGCAGACGCATGCACGCGCCTCCGATCTGACAGTCTCGATCCAGCTTTCCGATGGTCGCGGGCTCTTGCTCGTAGCCCTGGAGGCTGGCAGCGCCTTAGTCGGTCTTGAGACGTCGGGCGGTGTCTACCAGTACGTCGCCGATGAAACTGCCCAAGGGACGAAGCAGTTCGTGATCGGAGGCCAGTCGACCGCCATCGACAGGCGTTACGTGCTGGCGATACCAGAGGCTATTGAATTGCTGACGACATGCTTGGCCGGGCCGGACCCGCTGGCCGCAGCGACGTGGGAGCGGCAGTAATCGGCCGTCTGCGTTTGCTGCATTGTGGAACGCGCATCAGACGCTTGATGCTGGTCAGCGCGCTGGCTCCCTTGGGCGGCCGTCGAGCCAGAGCGCCCAGGGCTCTATGGTCCCGATCCTGAGCAATCCAGCCTCAGCCCAGGGATCCTGGTTCAGCCGTGCCCTGACCTCGCTCTCATCCACTGCCTCGATGACATGGAGGGTCTGCTCACCGGCGCCGACTGGGCCACCGAGAATGACGAAGCCGTCCTCGACGAGGCCGTCCATGAAGGCTGCGTGCTCGTACCAGCCCTCCTGGCCGCGGATCGGACGCGAGGTGTCCCAGGACGGGCCATGGACCAGCCGCACCGCGAAATTAGCCATGACCGGAGCCTACGAACCGCTACCGACACCCCGCCCAGGATCGTGTCCGAGGGTCCTCGTCGCCTAATCGAACATCCGGTCATACCGCCGATAGAGTGCTAGCCCGGCCGACCGGCAGCCTGGCTCGCTGCTCATTCCGCCCTGTCCGGAAGCTGATCCCTCGGCAGGGACGCGGGGCAGCGGCATATCGGCGTGAACATCCGCGTTTGCATAGATTTGACGGCCCGGCGGCGGGTGCCGTGGTGCTTCCGGGCGTCGTCACTGGTGCTTCGGATCGCGGGCGTTGTCGGAGCGGTGGGCGCCGTGCCTGATGCCGGCGAGTTCGAGATCGCGGGCCTGCCGGTGACGCACACGCAGCGGGTTGCTGGTGCGAGGCGTCCCGGTGAGGGTGGCGTTGGCCGACGGGGCTGGCCAGGGAAAGCTGATCATGATGAACATCGGGGTCTTCTCCTTCTGGCTGGGGCGGTTGAGATGCTGTCTGGCACGTGGATCGGTGCGGCTGTTCTAGGCACGGCACGGCGGTGGGTGCCGACCGTTACCGGCAGGCCGGTGAGCGGGTCAGGGGGTCCGGGCGCCGCCCAGCACGGTGAGCACGCGCAGCGCGGCGGGGATCGGGATCTTGGGCATGTGATGGCCAGGCTGGTGCCGTCGTGCGCGGCGGGCGGCCAAAGCCAGGCCGTCGCGCTGGGCCTGGTGGTGTAGCGCGGTGATCCGGGCCCGGTTTGCCTCGCGGCTGATGGTGTGGTGCAGGTACATTGCGGTCTCCTCGGCTTGCTCAGTGTGGGTTGGGCGTGGCTGCCTGATGCCGACGGCGCTGAAGTGACCGGGTTGGCATCACTGCTGATCCCACGATCACGGGCGGCAACGGAGCTCACCACACGTGGCGGCCCACATAAGAACTCACAGGAATGGGGCCCGCCCCGACTGCCGCTGGCGCAGCGGCCCATGAGCCTAAGGACCCGGTGGCGAAGGCTGAGTGGGGCCATTTCCGGCGAGGGATGCACCACGGGTAATTGGCGAGGTGCCGCGGGGGGTGGCGGGGCTGACTGGGTCTGCGTACCGTGTTGGGCGAGGGACCTGTGTGTGATGGCCGGTGGCCGTGGGCTGCGGTTTCGAGGGGTGCCTGGGGCGGTGGCGGAGCAGGCTGGACTGGGGTTTGCCGAATTGTTGCGGCAGCTGCGGGCCGAGGCGCGGTTGACCCAAGAGGAGCTGGCCGAGGCGGCTGGCCTGTCGCCGCGGTCGGTCAGTGATCTGGAGCGCGGGATTAACCGCACCGCCCGCAAGGAGACCGCGGTGCTGCTGGCAGATGCGCTGGGCCTGGCGGACCCGGTACGTGGGCAGTTTGTCGCGGCAGCCCGCGGCAAGGCACCAGCCGGGGAAGTGCTGGCGGCCGGGCAGCTGCCGATTCAGCTCAGCTCGTTCGTCGGCCGGGTCGGGGAGCTCGCCGAACTGGCTGCGATGATGCGACGGTCGCCGCTGGTGACCGTGGTCGGCGTCGGCGGGGTCGGCAAGACACGCCTCGCCCTGCGTGCCGCAGCCGACCAGGCGCCGTCTTTCGCCAATGGCGCTTGGCTGTGCGAGCTGCAGGCCGCCGGGGACGCGGAGACCATGGCGCAGGCTGTCGTGGCCGCCCTGCGCGTGCGTCCCGGGCCTGGTATGTCGATGGCCAGCAGCATCGTGGAATTCCTGCGCACCAGAAGCGTGCTGCTGGTGCTCGACAACTGCGAGCACGTGCTGAGCGCGGCGGCTGCCCTGGCCGCGGGCATCGTCCGTAGCTGCCCCCGGGTGCGCATCCTGGCCACGAGCCGCCAGGCGCTCGACCTGGGTGGTGAGCAGGTCTTCGAGCTGCGGCCGATGTCGCTGCCGGCCCCGGCGGCGAGCGTGGCGGCCGCTGGCGCCAGCGACGCTGTGTGCCTGTTCGCCCAGCGGGCCACTGCGGCACGCAGCGACTTTAACCTGAGCTCCGCTAATGTCGCCGCCGTCTGCGAGATCTGCCGGGGCCTAGACGGGATCCCGCTGGCGATCGAGCTGGCCGCCGCGAGGGTGGTGGCGCTGCGCCCGGCCGAGATCGCCGGGCTGCTCGACGAGCGCTTCCGGCTGCTGACCCGCGGCCGGGCCGATGCCGCAGGCCGCCATAAGACGCTGCAGGCGACGGTCGAGTGGTCTTATGCGCTGCTCAGCGATGCCGAGCGGCACGTCTTCGACCGGCTCGGCATCTTTCCCGGGAGCTTCGACGCCGCTGCGGCGGCTGACATCGCCGGCGCGGACGGCCTGGGTGTGGATCGGTGGGACATCGTCGACAGCCTCACGGCCCTGGTCGGCAAGTCCATGGTCGTGGAGGAAGAGGGACCGGACCAGACCAGCCGCTACCGCCTGCTCGAGACGATGCGGGCCTACGCGCGGCAGCAACTCGCGGCTAGCGGAGAACAAGACCGGCTGCAACGCCGGCACGCCGAGCACTACACCGCGTTCGCCGAGCAGGCCGGGCCCGAACTGCTCGGCCCGCGGCAACTCCACTGGCAACGCCGTATCCGAGCCGAGCTCGGCAATTTGCAGGCCGCCGTCACATGGTCCATGGCCAGCGGCGAGCCGGCGCGCCAGCTCAGCTACCGGATCGTGGCCGCCCTGGCATTCTCCGCCCTCTCCACCCGGCTCGCTGTCGGTGCCTGGGCCGAGCGCTTGCTCGCACAGGTCAGCACGTGCCCGCCCGGGCAGCGCGCCACGATCATCGGCGCGGCGGCGTGGAGCGCGTTCTGGGCCGGCGACATTCCGCTGGTGCAGCGGCGGTGCGAGGACGCGTTGCGAGAACCGGCGTCCAGCGACCCCAACGGCTTCGGGTTGGCACAAACGGGCCTGTCCCGCGCCTACGCGCTGCGCGGGCAGCCAGAACGCGGGGCCAGGATTGCCTCGGAAGGCCGCCAGGAGGCCGCCAAACAGGGCAGTGACGTCTACGTCGGATGCTTCCTGGCCATGGAGGCGATGTGCTGGACCAACGGCGGGAACGGCGTGGCGGCGCGGCGGGCCGCCATGGAGGCGGTCGAGGTGGCCCGCAGGGTCCGGAACCCCCTGCTGTCGGCGACGGCTTGCTACGCGGCCGCACAAGCTGTCTGGCTCAAGGAACCACAGGCCGCCAGCACGCTCATCGAAGACAGCCTGGCCCTGACCCGCGCCGGGGCGATCGACAGCATCCATGGCCTCGCCCTGTCACTGGCTGGCGCCATCCGCGCCCGCACCGGCGACCTGCCCGGAGCGCTGGCCGTCCTGCACGAAGCAGCGGAACAGGAACAAAGCGATGGCAACCGGATAGGGCTTGGCCTAACGCTCCAGCGCGGCGCCGGCGTGCTGGCCCGGCTCGGCGAGCACGAACCGGCGGCGACCCTCGCCGGCGCCGTCACGGCCCACTTCCTGGTCAGGGCCGGCAACATTCACGCGCAGGAACAGGCCGAGATCGACACCGCCCAGTCCCTCGCCCGCAGGGCGCTCGGCGATGCCGCCTATGAAGCGGCGCTCAGACGAGGTGCGGCGATGGACGACCACGAGATCGCCGACTACGCGCTGAGCCAATTCCGGCGGGCTGGTCGCCTCCTCGCAGAATCCGGCACGCCCCAGGCACCGCAAGCGCCAAGCCCGGCCCGGCTGAGCCACCAGGAATAAGAGCCGGCCGTCCCAATCGCGTAAGGCCGCACCGGCACCCAATGTTGCAGCAGCGTCCGCCCCACCTATACCGCACCCGCGAAACATCCGCCATCGGCGGCGGCGGGACCTGACCGAGCTCGCCATGCAGCCTGGCCCCTTCCACCGGTCCTCACCGCCAGGTGACATCCACCCATGGGCAGCGCAGGGACCGCCCTGGGCGAAGAAAGATAAGCCAGCCTCCGCCGTGCGGCTGCTGGCCATAACGGCGCGCAGAATAACCAGATCCGGGCGCCGAGTTCCTCAATACTCCGCGAGCCGACCTCCACGCAGAACGGCGGCTCGGCGCGCGGTTGCGTGCTCGCCGGTTCGCAGGATGCCGGGCGGTGCATCGGCTACCTGACCAAGTACCTGACCAAGCAGCTTGCCGCCCGAAGTCGACGACCTCGACTTCGTGGCAGATCCGGTTGTGGGCTGACCGAAGGCCGCGCATTGTCTCGGTAGGGTTGCTCGTGCAGCTCTGCTGTATGCCTTGCCATCGCGTGCCCTGACGTTGTCGTCTACCACCGTGATCCACCAGACGGCTTCGCCGATGGCGGCGAACGCCTCGGCCAGGCCGATCGCATGGATGCGGTTGACACGGTCGGTCGCGGCGTTCATGGCAGCTACTGACCAATCGAGGGCAGTACTCGATGATTTGCGCTGGATCGCGGCGGCTGTCACGGTTCCGAGGCTGCCACAGCTGGCTCACGTTGACGACTCTTTTACTGTTGACGACGGTTTTACAGATGATGGCTCCCGGCATTCGCTGCGTGCTCTTGAGCTGCCTTTCGTCAGGCGATGCGAGCGCTTTGATCTTGGCCATCCCTCACATGTCCCACGGCTCGCGGACTGGCTTCGCAGCGACCGGCCCGAGGACACCCACGCTGTGTAAGGTAACTGGGCACTCACTCGGTTTCGGGGGCGGGCGTGCTCGACGACCAGTGAGCGGGTGTCCAGTCGCCGTGCGGGTCCGTGGTCTGGCCCAGTTCGATCAGGTGGCCGTCGGGGTCGCGGATGTAGCAGCGCTTCTCGTACGGGTGTTGTTTGGGCGGTGTCAGGAACTGGGCGCCCTTCGCGCTCCACTCGGCGTACACGGCGTCGA
>JASHSZ010000706.1 GCA_030040815.1 Streptosporangiaceae bacterium | reverse complement strand
CAGCCTCGGCGACCGCCGGGTGAGCCATCAGCGCGTTCTCCAGCTCCATCGAGGAGATCCACTCACCGCCCGACTTAATGACATCCTTGGCCCGATCGGTCAGCGTCACATAGCCGAGCGGATCGATCTTGCCGACGTCCCCGGTGCGCAGCCAGCCGTCATGGAACTTCGCCGGGTCGTCGTCCTTGTAGTACGAGCCGGTGACCCACGGCCCGCGCACCTCGATCTCGCCAACGGCCTCGCCATCGCAGGGCAGCTCGACGCCACCATCGCCGATCAGGCGGTGCTCGACCTCGCACAAGAGCCGCCCGGCCGTGTCGCGATACCGCCAGGACTGCTCCTCCGGCAGGCCCGCCGGCGGGTGTGCCACACTGCCAAGCGGCGACGTCTCGGTCATCCCCCATGCCTGCAGGATGGTGACGCCAAGCTCCTTTTCGTAAGCCTCCATGAGGGCGTGCGGGACAGCCGAACCGCCACACGGCACCAACCGCAGCGACGACAGGTCCCCGCCGTTCGCCCGCACGTACTGCAGCAGGCCATTCCAGATGGTGGGAACGGCGCCGGCTAGGGTCGGCCGTTCTGCCTCGATCAGCCGGACCAGCGGCTCAGGCTGCAGGAAACGATCCGGCATGATCAGGGACGAGCCAGCCAGCATGGCGGCATACGGCAAGCCCCACGCGTTAGCGTGAAACATCGGCACGACCGGAAGCACGCGGTCGACGTCGGACAGCCCGAAGACTGAGTTCATGCAGACCGCCATCGAGTGCAGGTGCATCGACCGGTGGCTGTAGACAACGCCCTTGGGCTGGCCCGTCGTTCCGCTGGTGTAACACATCGCGGCGGCCGACCGCTCGTCGATGTCCGGCCAGTCGAACGCGGCGGGCTGGCCGGCCAGCACGGCCTCGTAGGAATGCACGGGCCGTCCCAGCGCCTCCAGTTCGGCCGGCGGCACAAACCCGGTCTCGCCCTCGGCAGCCGTGACGATGACGTGTCGGATGCCGGGCGCATGCGGCAGAACGCGAGCCAGCAACGGCACCAGGGTGGCATCCACGATCACGACGTCATCGCCCGCGTGGTCTGCGATGTAGCCGATCACCTGCGGGTCGAGCCGCAGGTTCAGGGTGTGCAGCACGGCTCCCATGGAGGGGATCGCCAGGTAGGCCTCGAGGTGCTCGGCGTTGTTCCACATCAGCGTCGCGACCCGCTGATCGCCGTCGACGCCGAGCGATCGAAGGGCATTCGCGAGCTTTGCGACACGAGTACCTGTCATCCCGTATGTCTGGCGTCGGCTGCCAGCTGAGGTGAGGGTGACGACTTCGGCGTCGGCGTACGCCGTCGTGCCGTTGCGCATGAGCGCCGTCACGGTCAGCGGGACATCCATCATCGTGCTGCGCACGGCCATACCCCCTGCACGAAAAGCCGGCGCCGGTTCGCCTCGCCTGCTCCGGAGCCTGGGCAGGCCCGGACGACGCGCCGGTCGCCGCCCGGAACGTACCAATCAGTGCCACGGTATCGGCAAAGCGGCAGGCCTGTCAGCAGGTCATTTCCGGCGTGGCCGGACCATCCGCACCCCGACCCGGACGGCGTCAGAGCCGCACCGGGCCGGAGGTCGCGGCCTTACTCGGGCCAGAGATGAGCGTCGACCCGCAGCTTGGCGACGGCCCTGGCCACCGTGCTCTTCACCGTCCCGAGACTCACGCCTAGCACCTCGGCGACCTCCGCTTCCGTCATGTCGTCGTAGTACCGCAGCAGGACCGTGGCGCGCATCCGCTCCGGCAGACGGTCAACGGCCTGACGCAGCGTCTCCTGGAGGTCACTGCTACTCGCGTGATCGGCTACCGCCTGGTCCGGGAGCTCGTCCGTCGGAAACTCCTGCACTCGGCGCCGGCGCCACGACGAGATGTGCGTGTTGACGATGGCTCGGCGGACGTACCCATCGAGCGCGCCATGATCTTCAATTCGATCCCAGGCGAAATAAGTTTTGGCCAGCGCCGACTGAACCAGGTCCTCGGCGTCGGCCAGATTCCCAGTCAGGAGGTAAGCGGTCCGCAGCAGGGCGTGCCTGCGGGTTCGCACGTAGTCGCGGAAGTCCGGGCTCGGGCGCGGCTCGGGCACCGCTACGGGTACAGCGTGCGCCCGCTGCCGGAGGGGACGACGGATCGGCTCGGATCTGGCGGCGATCGGGGTGGCCTCGCCGGCCGCTCGACCATCGAGATGCTCTGCGGCAGCTTCATCTGCGTCAGCCGGGCGCTGGTAGCTGGATCGCTGCGCTGCCCTGACGGCGCGCGGGTGCCTGCTGGTGCCGCCGTGATCGCCCCCGCCGCTCACACGCTAACCGTACTCAGCCGCCATTCAGCACAGTCAGTTACCCCCCGTCACGGCGCGTCATCGAAACGAGGGGCGAAGCGGTCGTCAGCACAACCAATCTGGTTCTCGGCGGGATATCTGGTGCCGAGGGCGAGAAAGCTCACCCAAACCGCTTGACGGCGGGGTCGGGCGCTCGCCATCGTCGTGAGGCTGGGTAATAAGGGCCAGCAGAATCCGAGCAGGAGGTTCAGGTGCCGAGCGCGCCAGCGAGCTTCGCCTGCTGCGAGAGATGCACAACGTCAGGTGATCAGCCAGCCGCGCTGGCAGCAGATCCTGCACCGGCTAGCGCAAGACTGCCGACCAGCCCCGCGATGGTGGCGCGGCGCCGCCTGCTGAAGGCCGCGGTGTTCCGGCGAGGACCCGGCTTCGGCGGGACTTCACGGCCGCGCGCCGGTCCACACGCTGTGAACCAACCGCCGGAACCAACCCCGGCGAGCCAGCCGGCAGCCTTACCGGCCGCCGAGACCGCCGCTGCCGGCCGTGCGAGCGAAGACGGCGACAGTCCGGCCGCCGAAGAAGCAGCAGAGCACGCCGGCTTCGCGGACAGCGCCCGGCTGCCGCGGACGGTGTGCGGGACCGTCGTGGATGTGAGCCCGCACGTACTTGTCATCGGGGATGCGGACTACGAGCAGCGCTTCATCCTCACTCCGGACGCGATCGCGTGGCGCGGCGGGCTGGTAGAGCCAGCGACGCTGCGACAAGGCGACAGTGTCGTCGTCCGGCTGCGCCGCGGTCACCGCGACGTCGCGGACCGGATCTGGGCCAACATCGGCCGGGTGATCGGGGTGATCGCCGAGCGCACCGGAAACGAGCTGCTCATCGATGAGGGTGCGACCCGCGAGCCGCAGCTCGTCATCCTCCATCGGCAGGCTGCAGGGCGCATCCAGGTCCGCTTTCCGACGCTTGAGCCGGGCTTCCTGGTGGACATCATCGGCCGTCGGCACGGCGACGCACTCGTGGGTCTCATCCCAGCCACCTCCCAGCCCAGCTATCCGGTCGGCCGCATCCCGGCCGCGCCGCTCGTCAGCGGGCGGCCACCGCGCGCCATCACCGGCTCGGCCACCTGGCACGAGCCGCGCAACGAGTCACCCGGGGTTCTGGGCGTCTCCTATCCAGCGCTGGATCCGGAAACAGGGTGCGCCGAGGATGCCGTGGCCGGCATCCGCCAGGGTTACGGCCGGATGCCCTATGTGGCGATCGGCAGCGTGCTCCGCGTCCGGAACGACTGCACCGGCAGTGACTGCCTGCTTCCGGTTACCGGCTGCGCCCCCATTGCCCGGTTGTTCAATGACCGCTGCGTCACCTGCGGCACGTCCCCGCGCGGCCGGATCGCGGACCTCACCATGGCCAGCTTCATCGCGCTCGGCGGCGAGCTCGAGCGCGGCTGCTTCAACGCCACCCTGTCGATAGGCGAGTAACCCGTGACCCTGCTCACTGCCGTCCGAGAAGTCCAGATACCGCTCCTCGCGGCCATGCTGCTGGGTGCCTCTGGCACGAAATTCCTGCAGCTGCTGCGCAGCGGCTCGGCCGGCGTGGCATTCGGGCCGACGGCGCTCTTTCCGGCGCACCTGCGTCAGCCTGCAGCAGCGGCCCTGTGCTTCGTCGAGTTCGGCCTCGGCGCGGGTCTCATCCTGACCGCCGGCCCGATTGGCGCCGGTCCCCCCGCTTACGCGATCCGGCTCGCATCATGCGTGCTGTTCGTGGTCGCCACGTGCGCCCTCATTGAACTGCGCGTCAACCGTCCGGAGGTCGGCTGCGGCTGTTTCGGGGATCTCAGCAAGGCGCCCGTCAGCGCGCGCGCGCTGGCCAGATCGGCGCTGCTGGCGCTCGCCGGGCTCGCAACCATCGGGCTACAGCCCATCGTGAACCTGCCGACCTCGACGGGCACCATCCAGCTCCTTGCCATTCTCCTCGCTGAGATGCTGATCATCGGCGGGCTCTCGCCGGAGATCGGGGAAAGCCTGATTCGGCTGGGCTACTCCGAGCCCTGCGAGCTCCGGGAAGTGCCGTCGCAGCGAACTCTGGCGGCCCTGCGCCGAAGCCGGCCGTGGCGCCGGTACTCACCGCTGATCACGTCGGACGCCCCGGCGGACATCTGGCGCGAGCTGTGCTGGCGGTACGTGGTCTATTCGAGCGGCTACGAGGGCAGGCCGGCGGAGCTGATCTTCGCGGTGTACCTTCAGCAGCGTCGGCCTGCCATCCGCGCGGCGCTGGTGGACTCGGCCACCGGGCAGACGCTGCCCTGGCCAGCCGTCCCGGCTAGACGCCGCATCCGGCTGCGGCCGGCGCGCGGGACGCCCCGGCTGATGCCCGGCATGGCCGCTACGTCAGCCGCGGCCGTGCGCACCGATATGCCGGTGTCTACCGACGTCTAGGCTGGGAGCTAGACGTCGCTAGATAAAGCCAGAAACGGGCGAGCCAGGCCGACGCAGCCCCCGCGCTCACGCAAGCTGCGCACGCAGGAACCGGCCGAAGTGCGGGACTGTGAACGCGATCAGCCCGCGCTCGGAGCTGTAGATGAGGCCCTTCTTGATGAGGTTGTCCCGGGCCGGGGACACGCTCGCGGGCTTGCGGCCGAGTTCCTCGGCAACCTGTGCGGTCGGCACCGGCTCGTCGCCGAGCAGCGCCATTGCCCGCATGTATTCCCGCTCAGCCGGCGTTGCGCGCTCATACCTGCTCCCGAAGAAGCCAATCGCGAGCTCACCCGCGGCGATGGGACCGGCCACGCTGACGTCGTGTGCGGTCACCGGACTGGACGCCGCGACGTCCCAGGTGACCTTGCCGTACGCCTGCACGAAGTATGGGTACCCGTCTGCCGCCGCGTACAGGGCGTCGAGGGCGGCCGGCTCGAAGTCAGCGCCCTCGCGCCGGGCCGGCGCGAGCAGCGCGATGTCCGCGGACTCCCGGTCCAGCCGATCGATGGCAATGTACCGGAACAGCCGCTCCGAGTAGCTCTTGCTCGCCGACAGCACCGACGGCAGATGCGGCAGCCCAGCCCCCACAACGATCAGCGGCCCCCCGCTCTGGGACAGCTCGTGGCACGCCGCGCAGAGCGCGGAGACGTCGGCCGACGGCACGTCCTGCATCTCGTCCACGAATAGCGCAATGCCGACACCCAGGTCCGCGGCAACGGAGGCGGCGTCAGCGAACAGTTCGGTGAGGTCGACCTCGAGGTCGCCTGAATCGGCCCGGCCGCGCACGGCGGGCACGTCGATGCCGAGTTGCCCCCAGGTCGCCCCCTTGGCCGCCCTGCTGTCCTTTGCCGCGAACGCCTTGAGCACACCGAGGAAGACGTCAACCCGGTCGGGAGCCCGGTGCCGGGGCGCGAGCTCCCGCACCGCCATGTGCAACGCACTGGCCACTGGCCTGCGGATCGACTGGTCAGGCCGGGCCTCGAGCTTGCCCGTGCCCCAGAGGCGCTGCATGGCCATGGACCGGAACGAGTTGAGCAGAACGGTCTTCCCTACGCCGCGCAGCCCGGTCAGCACCAGGCTCCGCTCGGGGCGGTCCCGCGCCACCCGCTCCAGCACGACCTCGAACTGGCTGATCTCCCGGTCCCGCCCGGCCAGCTCAGGCGGTCGTTGCCCGGCGCCAGGGGCGTAGGGATTCCGCACCGGGTCCATGCACAGGAGAGTATGAGCAGTTCTAGCGGATTCCCTAGATTGGCGTAGAAGCGTCAGCCGGCGTGTCGCTGCCACAGCCCACCAGGCCGGGCAGCGGACGGGGCCACTAGTCCGCCGCCCTCGCCCGGTGGGCGACGCCGTGCCAACGGGTGCGGCCACAGCACGGTGCTGATGGTTAGCACGGGCGGGCGGGCAGGACGGTTCAACCGCAGCCAAAATCCTTTGGGGAACGGGCCCGAAGGAGCTACTCGGACGCGCCGGGCCGCCGCCGCGGCGGCCGACCGGTCTTCGATGCCGGTCTACCCGCCGGAGTCGTGCTGCCGATTGAGCCTGGCCAGGTATGCGTTGTAGGCGGCAAGGTGCTCGTCGTCATCGATGCCGCCGCGGCCACCGGCCAGCGGCACTGCTCCCGCATCGCCGACCTCGACGGAGCCCGGCCCGGCCGAGGCGACCAGGGTGGCGAGATTCTCCCGGCGGGCCCGCTCGAAGAAGCTGCGGCCGCTGACGGCCGCTCGCTCGTCCCGCGCCCACATCAGGAACACGATCATCATCAGCCCGAACATGAGAGCGTCGCCGCCGACCCACATCACCGCGCCGCCCGTGTGCAGATCCGACACCGGGCTCGGCGCCCAGGCTGGCGTCGGGCCGGCCGGCACGCCGGGCGAGGTCGCGCTGCCATAGCCAAGCGCGACACCGGTGAAGGTGTCGACGGGCATGAGCAGCACCAGCAGCACGAACCGCACCGGATACGACAGCCGCCACCGGATCGGCTCGGTGCCGAGGACGGGCAGGAAGAACAGGTAGCCGATGATCACGAAGACTGCGTGCTCGGTGTTGTGCACGGTCTGGTTCTGCTCGACGAGGTTCGCGATCCCGGTGAGGTGGGCCGCCATGACACCGAGCGCGTAGAGGGCCGTGCCGAACACCGGCCAGGTGAGGAAGCTGGCAACGCGTGACCTGATGACGCGCTTCGCCCAGGTGTGCAGCGGATTCCGGCTGGCGTGCAGCAGCAGCGTCAGCGGCTGACCCGCGATGAGCAGCGGCGGCGCGACCATGAGCAGCAGCAGGTGCTGGATCATGTGGTCGTAGAACAGCAGGTCGTCATAGACGCCGATGCCGCTCTGGGTGGCGACGACGATGACCAGCAGGCCCGCGCCGAACAACGCAGTGCGCCACCGTCGCCACGGCCGGGCAGGATGACGGCGCGCGACCCGGACGACCCCCCAGCCGTAGAGCCCCGCCAGCACGACCACGACGCCGGTCACGACCGGCGCAAACTGCCACTGCGTGACCACTGCCGACACCCCGAACGGCGGGAGCATCCGCGCCTCCTTCCTGGAGTGAGCCTACTCAGCTTGCTGGCGATCCTGGCCGCGGCCGCGGCACCGCTATGGTTGACGAGGAGGGTTCGCCTAGTGGCCGAGGGCGACGGTCTTGAAAACCGTTAGGGCGCGTGAGTGTTCTCGTGGGTTCGAATCCCACACCCTCCGCTGTGTGATGTCTCGGGACACCGTTCACATGTGTCTTGCGACATCGTCCCGCTTTGAGGGCCGGGGCTGGTAGTGCCTGGCGGGGTCGACGATGAGTTCGCGCGGTTGGCCGGTGTCGCGGTGGATGACACGGGATGTTCAGGTCGGCGATGACGGCGAGTGGCGGTGCGCTCTG
>JASHSZ010000705.1 GCA_030040815.1 Streptosporangiaceae bacterium | reverse complement strand
CCAGTCGAACACCGACTGCACCCGGTCCGGGTTGGCGGGGTCGAACTGGCAGTTGTCGATCTTGAAATCGTTGTGCAGGACGGACGCGCGGACGGTCTCCGGCCTGGTAGCGGCCAGCCGGGTGCCCGCCTCGGCGACGAGATCCGCGCCCTCGGCGGCGTCGGTGCCCGGCCCGTCCGCTGGCCGCCCCGCGGTGTGGGCCAGGTCGGCCAGCAGCGGCTCAGCGACCGCGGCCCAGCGGGCCTGCCAGCCGCTGACCTGGCGGTCCACGAAGCCCTCGGGTCGGCCGAGGTCGGCGACGCCGGCCTGCTCGGGGTTCAGCAGGTGCAGGTCAGCAAGCGCGTCGACGACCGCGAAGCCGATTCGGCGGCCGGCGTCCTGCTGACCGGCCATGGTCGGCGGCACGCTGCCCCAGACCACGACGCCCGGCCGGTACTCGATGACGAGGAAGTCCGAACCGACGATCGAGTGATCGTCGCAGAGCAGGTACGCCCGCGGGGCCCGGTCGTAACTGCGCCACAGCCGGGATAGAGCGCGGTACTCCCGCTTCATGTCATGCGCGCCCACGGCGATCACGCCGAACGGCGGCCGGCGGATCACCAGCCGGCGGCCGGCGAACTCCAGCAGGTACGTGAGGTTGGCCGCGCCGGTCAGGAACTGGTGCGCGGCGACCAATGGCCCGAGCCCGTCCATGTGTTTCTGCAGGTAATGCGCCAGTCGGTCGAAGGCGAGCTCGTCGCCTGGCCGCACCGGCCCGTACTCCGGCTGGCTGTGCTGGCCGCCGGGCTGCTGCTCGCTCTCTCGCATGTGCTCTGCACTCACCGTGGTCGTCCGGTTCAGTAGTAGATCGCCCGCGGGACGCCGCCGCCGCACGCTACCGCGTCCCCGTTGATCGCCACGCTGCGGGGCGAGGCCAGGAACACGATGACCGCGGCCACCTCTTCCGCCGTGATCATCCGGCCGATGGTGTTGCCGCCGGCGAGCCGGCGCTCAACCTGCGCCGGCTCGATGCCCTCCCGGCTGGCTGTCGCGGCAACCACGCCTGGTGTCGCTTCGGTCCTGGTCAAGCCCGGGTGCACCACGGTCACGTTGACGCCGTGCCGGCCGAGCTCGTCGGCCAAGTTCTTGGTCATCGCGGCCACCGACACGTTCCTGATGGAGCCGACGACCGAGCCGGCGGCGCGGGCAGCCAGGCCGCTGACATTGATGATCCGCCCCCAGCCCGCCGCGACCATGCCCGGCGCGAGCGCCTGGGCGCACCGCAGATACCCGAGCACCTTGACATTGACGTCCGCCCAGAACATCTCGCTGGTGACGGTGTCGAACCCACCGGCTGGCGGCTGGACGGCCGCGACCGCGGCGCAGTTGACGAGGATTTCTATCGGTCCGAGGAGCTCCGCCGCGCGGACGGCCAGCGCGCGTACGGAGGCCTCCTCGCTGGTGTCGACCGGAACCGGATGCACAGCCCGGCCCGATACCGCGCCGATCTCGTCGGCCGCCTGGCGCAGCCGGTCTGCCGAGCGCGAGGCGATGACCACGTCCACGCCCTCGGCGGCGAGCAGGGCCGCCGTCGCCCTGCCGATGCCGCTGGCGCCACCGGTCACCACCGCGCGCTTGCCGGTCAGCTGAAGATCCACGCCGTCTCCCTCGCCGCCATTCGCCCGCCGGGTAGCCACCCGATCATGCTCCGGCGGCCGCAGCCGGGGCAACATGCGCTGCCGCGGTCGGGACAGCTGGCCGTGGCCGGACTTCGCTGGCTAGTCACTTCGGGTGGTTTGACGGTAGCTGAGTGGCGTCGTCGCGACGGCCTGCCGACGCCGGAAGACCGGCTGGGACCGGCACTTTCGGGCACGCTAACCGTTTTGATCCGCACATAGCTCAAATAGCCTATTTACTGCTGTTCGCGCGATTCTGGCGTCACCGTCTGCCACGATTGCCCAGGTCAGGCCTGGTGAGAGGCATCCAGCACGTCGCCGCGTAGCCGGGCGCGGAGCCGTCGTAAGGCAGGTAGTGAGTTCGGCCAGGGCCGCACATCGCAAGACCAGGAAGATCAGGCGGACCGGCCGCCACGCCGCCCAGTCGCCATCGCGACGGGCCGCGACCATCATCTCCATAGCCGTCCCGAGCCTCGCGCTAGTCGGCACGTACGCCGCCTACGGCTTCCAGCAGCACCCCCAGCCAGACCCTCTCGGCAGCAGCGTCGCCTCGTACGGCATGCACGCGCTGGAGGCCGGGACCCGGCAGACCGACGCCGGTGGCGCGGACCGGCTGGCCAGTCCCACCCCGAGCGCCAGCGGGCGCCGCAGCTCCACCCCGACGCAGTCCGCCTCGCCTGCGCCGACGAGCTCCGCGACTTCCGCGCCATCGAGTCCGCCGGTGACCTGCAGCGGCACCGGGGGAGTTGCCGGCACCGGGATGCTCCCCCTGAACTACGCCACGATCGTGAACTTCCTCGTCGCAAACGGCTACAGCCCGATGGGTGCGGTCGGTATCGCCGGCAACATCTACCAGGAGTCGGACGGTAACCCGGAGTCGGTCGGCACCGGCGGCGGCGGCCTGATCGGCTGGACGCCGCTGCCGGACGGCTACGTGACCGGGAACCCGGCCGCGGACCTGCAGACGCAGCTGTCGGCGCTGCTCAGCTACAACCAGCAGTGGGCGGAGTACATCCCCGCGCTGAACGCGGCGACCAGCCCTACCGACGCCGCCGACATCTACATGAACGACTTCGAGCGGCCCGGCGACCCGCAGGCCGCCAACCGCGAGGGGGCTGCGGTGGCGGTTGCTCAGGCCTGCGGGATCGGGTCCTGATCGGGTTGCCGGAGCGATGGGGGTTCGCAGCGATTCGCTGCGAACCCCCATCGCTGAGCTGTCCCGGCGCGGTCGGCTTCGGCTACTCGGCCTGCGCGCCGTGCTTCCCGTACTCGGTGTAGGTGTACGGGTTCTCAAACAGCGTCGTCGCCGGGATCTCCGGGTGCATGCCCTCGGTCCAGGCGTCCGGGCCCAGCTCTCCCTGCAGGTACTCGACGGTCTGATCAACGGCGCGCCGGGCCTTGCCGAGGCTGTCAGCGTCGGTGAGCCGGTGGTTGTGCTTGACGATCCGGCCGTTGACGACAACCGTGTGGACGTCGCCGCGCTGGGCTTGGAAGACGACGTGCCCGTAGGGGTTGAGGACCGGGAACATGACCGGCGAGTCGTCATTCTTGATCAGCACGATGTCGGCCTTCTTGCCCGGCGCGAGGCTGCCGATCACGCCGTCAAGCCCGAGGGCTCCGGCGCCGCCACGGGTGGCAAAGTGCACGACGTCCTCGGCACGCAGGTGATGATGCGTCACGGTGTCGCCCTTGTTGTGCGCCTCGAGGTGCACTCGCGCACGGTCGGCGCTGAGCGTGGCGCGCATGGCGCTGAACAGGTCGGCCGACCACCACACGCTGGTGTCCATCGAGAGCGACACCGGGATGTTGTGCTCGCGCAGCACCCACGTTGGCGGGTAGCCCTGCCCGGCCGACTGCTCGGACTCGGTGGACACGCTCGCGTACCCGCCGGTTGCGGCGATCCGGTTGTAGGAGTCCCTGGTGAGCGTGGCGGCGTGCACGTAGACGGTCTGCGGGGTCATGAACCCGTGCTCGTGCATGAGCCGGATGCCGTCATCGTTGGTCGCGCCCCAGACGCCCGCGTGCGTCGTGACGGGAGCGCCGAGGTCCCTGGCGACCTCGAAGGCTGCCTTCTCCGGGAATGCCGGATCGCCAGTGACGTCGAAGGCCATCTGGAAGCCGAGCATGTCGTTGCCGGGGGTGATCCGGCGGGCTACGAACGCCCGGAATTCCGGTGCGGCTGACCACTCCCACGGCCCTGCCTGGATGTTGCCGTAAGCAAACACGAACCGGCCCGGCACCGATGTCAGCGCGTCGACGGCGGCCTCGGCGTGGTCCACGGTGTGATTGTTGTGCGACCAGTCCACGGTCGTCGTCACGCCAGCGTCGATCGCCTCCAGCGCGCTCAGCAGGTTCCCGGCGTAGATGTCCTCGGGCCGGAACAGCTTTCCGTACTGCAGGTAGTTCCAGACGAAGTACTGGGTCAGCGTCCAGTCCGCTCCGTACCCACGCATCGCCGTCTGCCACATGTGCCGGTGGGTGTCCACCATGCCTGGCATGACGATGCCGCCCGACGCGTCGATCTCTACCGTTCCGTCAGGGACGGAGAGCCCGGGACCCACCGCCACGATCTGGTCCCCGGACACCAGCACGTCCGCAGCTGGCAGCACCCGGTGCGAATCGTCCATTGTCAGCACCGTTCCGCGCCGGAATACCACCGGCCGTCCCGTCAGGTCGGCATCAGTCATGGGAACCTCCACAGCTCTGGATTTGGGCAGGCATCACTCTGTTCACGGCAGATCGCTTCGGGCCACGGGGGCATCGCCCTGGTCGCAGCGGCAATCCGCTGCGCGGACTATTGTCCGTAGAGTGGCTACGATCGGAAGCGTTCCCGTTTTCGCCGTGGCTGTCAAGGCCGTCGGCGGCCGTGGCGCATCGCCTGAGCTGCGGGCGGGACAGTACTGCGGTCAGCCGTCCCGGAGGCCGGCGACCAGCTGGTCAACCTGCTGCGGCGTCATGCCGCTGAGGTTGGCCATGGGCGCCACCCGGCTGCCGCCGGCCAGGAAGATCACCTTGTCCGCCAGGCAGTAGCACAGGTCGGGATACCGCTGCGCCAGCTCCTGCTGGTTGCGGAGGGCGGCCTGCTGCCTGGCCTGCACGGCCGGCAGGACCTTCTCGGTCATCGCGCGCTGCATGCGACGGCCGATCGCACCGCCAAGGAGCCCCATGGCCATGTTGCCGATGTCTTCGCCGACGTAATCCAGCGGATTGCCGCCCATGACTGGGGTGTTCCAGTTCCCGCGGCCGCCCCGGAAACCACCGCGGAAACCACCACGGAGACCGCCGGGTCCGGGCGGCGGCCCGGCTTGCGGCTCGGCCTCCCAGCCGCCGACGGGTCCTTGTTGCGGCTCGCCGGCCCACCCCTGCTGTGGCGCACCTTGCTGCTGGCCCGGCTGGCTGCTGGCGCGCGAGGCCAGCTCCTGAATCGAATGCACGGAGTCGGCGCTGCCGCACCGCGGGCAGGCTGTCGCCTGCGGATCAGTGGTCACGCCGCCATTGTGCGCGAGTCATCGCGGGCTGCGAAAGATATCAGCACGGATCCATTGTCGATGACCGCTCCTCCGGTCGGACAATTCCGGACCAGATGACAGCTTTAGAATGGCGAGCACCTTGGCAGCGGTCGCGGCGCTGGCCACCGGGCGTCGCGAGACAATCCTCAGGTGAGCCTCGCGCCGTCGTCGTCCCTGCCGGCGCGCGATCACGTGCGCGGCCCCGCCGAGGCGCCGGTCACGCTCGTGGAGTACGGCGACTTCGAGTGCCCGTACTGCGGCCAGGCGGAGAGAGCGGTCCGGGACCTGCTCGCCGATTTCGGCGACCTCCGGTATGTGTGGCGGCACCTGCCGCTCACCGATGTCCATCCGCACGCGCAGCTCGCCGCGGAGGCCACGGAGGCTGCCGCGGCCCAGGGCAAGTTCTGGGAGCTGCATGACCTATTGCTCGACCGTCAGGCTGCGCTCGAGGCCAAGGACCTGCTGCGGTAGGCAGGCGAGGTTGGCGTGGACGTCGAGCGGTTCAAGCGCGACATGCCGGGGCACGTGGGCCAGGCCAAGGTCGCCGCCGATCAGGACTCGGCCGACCTCAGTGAGGTCTCTGGCACGCCCACGTTCTTCATCAACGGTCGGCGGCACCACGAGGCGTACGACCTCGACGCGCTCGAGGCGGCGGTGCGAAATGCACGGGCGCGTGCCTATCTCTCCGGAGTCGGCAGGTAAACCTCCCGTCAGCCGGAAGCTTGCCTCGCCGTGGCCGCCAGGGCGCGAGTACAAGAAGAGGTGAGCCAAAGGAGGCACAGATGACGGGCACTCACCACGCTGATGTGATCGGCTCGCTGCTCCGGCCGGGCTACCTGTCGGACGCGCTGGCCGCGCTGACGGCTGGCCGGCTGTCGGCGCACGCCTTCAAGACGATCGAGGACCGCGCCGTCGACCAGGCCATCGCCATGCAGGAAGCCTGTGGACTGGACGTCGTCACCGACGGGGAACTGCGCCGGTTCTCGTTCCTCGACCACCTGCTCGGTGACGTCGACGGGTTCATCCCGCAGCCCGGCGCGACCATCGTCTTCCACGGCCACGAAGGGGAGTGGGAATGGGCGCCGCCGGTCACGGTGGCAAGCAAGATCAGCTCCCGGCGGAAGATCACGGTCGAGGAGTTCGCCTACGCCCGCGGCCGGGCCCGGGTGCCGGTCAAGGTCACGCTGATCAGCCCGCTCGTCCTGTACACGGTCTGGAATCCGGAGGTGTCCACGGCCGCCTACTCCGACGCCTACGAGCTGTTCGCGGACGCCGCCGCGATCATCAGGGACGAGGTCGCTGAGCTGGCTCGACTCGGCTGCACCTACGTGCAGATCGACTCGCCCGACTTCGGGACGCTCGTCGACCCGGAGAACCGCGCGCTGCGCGAGGGACTGGGCATGCCAACCGAGCGGACCCTGACGGAGGGCATCGAGATCCTCAACTCTGTCGCCGACGTGCCGGGCGTCACGTTCGGGCTGCACCTGTGCAAGGGCAACAACCAGAGCATGTGGATCGCCACCGGCGGCTATGACTTCACCGCCGAGGCGCTCTTCGGCGGGCTGACGAATTTCGACGTGTTCCTGCTCGAATACGACGACGAGCGGTCTGGCGGTTTCGAGCCGCTGGCGAAGGTTCCTGACGACAAGGCCGTGGTGCTGGGACTGATCACTAACAAGACGGGCGAGCTCGAATCGGTGCCGGACATCATCGGGCGGGTCAGCGACGCCGCGAAGTACGTGGATCTGGAGCGGCTCGGGGTGTCCACGCAGTGCGGGTTCGCTCCGGTATCGGTCGGCCCGAATCACCTTAGCGAGGAGGCGCAGCAGCGCAAGCTGCAGCTCGTCGGGGAGGTTGCCCACGAGATCTGGTGACGCATCGCGGAAGGCACGGTGACACCGGCGTCCCACAACGATGCCGCAGCGGCCGGCACTGATTCGGTGACCTTCGACACCTCGGTGCCGAGCCCGGCACGCGTGTGGGACTGCTGGATCTGGGGCACGGATAACTACCCGGCAGACCGGGCGGCCGCCGAGGCCGTCGTGGCGGGGAATCCAGTCCAGCCGGCCATCGCCCGGACGGCACGAAGGTTCCTCGCCGGCGCCGTGCAGGTGCCGGCCGGACAGCATGACGTGGCCAGTCCCTGGACATCGGCAGCGGACTTCCCAGCGCAGATAACGCCCACGAGGTCGCGCAGCGGCTTGCGCCGGACTTGCGATCGTGTACGTCGACAACGACCCCGCCGTGCTTGCCCGCGCCAGGGCGCTGCTCACGAGCACTCCTGACGGCAAGACCGACTTCATCCTGGCCGACCTGCGCGACCCCGAGACGATCCTGACCCAGGCGGCGCGAACGCCGACTTCAGCCAGCCGGTGGCCGGCTTAGAACCGGTCGGACCCGGCGTGGTCATGCTGGGCCAGTGGTTCGAGCCGGGTCAGCTCGGCGGCGAAGGTGCCGACCTCGTGGGTAGACCGGCATCATGCGGAAACCGCAGTATCAGTCGTGACATCATCGGCGCAATGACGACAGCGACGGACTGCTACACGTGCGCCCAGGAGGCCGCGGGAGACAAGGCGCCGCCGTGGGAGCGCATCGCCGGGGACCAGCATTGGCGCGTCGCGCACGCGGTCAACTCGGCGGTGCCCGGCTGGCTCGTCCTCGTCCCGCGACGGCACGTCACCGCGCTCGCCGAGCTGAGCGACGGCGAGGCGGCGGCGCTCGGGAGCTGGCAGGTGCGGCTGTCCCGCGCGCTGGCCCGGGTGCTCGGCTGTCAGAAGACGTACATCGCGCAGTTCGCCGAGGCCGAGGGGTTCGCGCACGTGCACTTCCACATAGTGCCCCGGCCACCCGACCTCGCTCGCGAGCTGCGCGGCCCGCGCATCTTCCAGCTGCTGGGGGCGGCCGACGACGCTCAGGTGGGCGAGGACGAGATGAACCGGCTGGCGGCCGAGCTGGCCGCGCAGCTTGGCCGGCAACGGTAGCCCCGACGGGCCCGGACGCACGACATCGGCCATCGTGACTCGCGTTCCCCGCCGCGAGGACAACGCGGCAAGCGCGCGGTCTCGCGCCTCAGCGGAACTCCAGCCCCTCGAACGCGCCGGACTTCCGCCAGTTGTCGATGTAGCTGAAGTAAGCGCTGGCGCCGTACGGATAGCCGCGGGGAAGCCACTGGTTCGCGCCCAGCTCCTGTCCTTCATTGTTGTAGTAACCGGGCGTGCAGTCGGGCCCGCCGAGCGTGCCGCCGGGCCCGGATTGGAGCAGCTCGAGCCATGCTTCCTCAGCGTCCTTGGTTACCTCAACCGCGCCGAAACCACGGTCAAGCGCGTGTCTCACGACCGTCGTGATCGTCCTTGCCGAGTCGACGATGTTGTGCGGCACGTTGGAGATCAGGTTCGCGCCCTGGAACGGATGCACGAAGAAGACGTTCGGGAAGCCGCGGGCGTGGATGCCGTGCAGGGTGCGCATCCCGTCCGCCCAGTGGCCGGACAGCGTGCGGCCGTCACGGCCGGTCAGATCGTAACCCGATCGCCGGGTGTACGGCGTGCCGACCTCGAAGCCGGAGGCGTAGATGATGCAGTCCAGTTCATACTCCTGGCCCGCCGCCACCACGCCCGTTTCGGTGATCCGCTCCACGCCCTTGCCGTCGGTGTCGACGAGGTGGGTGTTCGGCAGATTAAAGGACTGCAGGTACTCATCGTGGAAGCACGGCCGCTTGCACAGCTGGCGGTACCAGGCCTTGAGCTGCTGCGCGGTTTGCGGATCCCGGACCACCTCGTCGGTCCGCGCCCGGATCTCTTCCATCTTCTCGAAGTCGGATTCCTCAAGGACGGCCAGCATCCCGGCCGGGTTCCGGTCCGCCGGCGGGAGCGTGGCGATCTTGGCCCACATTCGCCGGGCGATCTCGGTCCAGCCGTCCTGCACGAGGTCCTCCGCGGCGGGCTGGCCAGTCTGGTTATAGGTAAAGTTCTCGAGCCAGCGCTGCTGCCAGCCGGGCGTAGCGATCTGTGCGAACCAGTCCGGGTCGATGCGGTGATTGTCGCGGACGTCGACCGATGATGGCGTGCGCTGAAAGACGTACAGTTCGCCAGCGGCGGCGGCGAGGTGGGGTACGCACTGGACCGCCGTGGCGCCCGTGCCGATGATGCCGACCCGCTTGTCCGACAGCTTATCCATCGGCGCGCCCGCGGCGTCACCGCCGGTGTAGCCGTAGTCCCATCGGCTGGTGTGGAAGGAGTGCCCGCGGAACGACATGATCCCGGCAATCCCCGGCAGCTTGGCCACGTGCAGCAACCCGGCGCCGAGCACAACGAACTGCGCGGTCAGCCGGTCGCCGCGGTCTGTCTCGAGGATCCACCGGGAGCTTGCCTCGTCCCAGCGCAGGTCGGTGACCTCGGTGTGGAACAAGGCGTCGTCGTACAGGCCGAACTGCTCGCCGATGCGCCTGCACTGCGCCAAGATCTCGGGCCCGTGCACGTACTTCTCGGTCGGCATGTGCCCGGTTTCCTCAAGCAGCGGCAGGTACACCATTGCGGCTGTGTCGCACATCGCACCTGGATAGCGGTTCCAGTACCAGGTACCGCCGAAGTCGCCTGCCTTGTCGATGATGCGGACGTCGACGCCAGCCTCCCGCAGCCGGGCGCCGACCACTAGGCCCGCAAACCCGCCGCCGACGCACACGACCGTGCGGTGGTCGCTCTGCGGTGGCCGCTCCGTCCGCGGCGTGTAGGGGTCGTCGAGGTAGTGCGCGAGCTCACCGGTGAGGCGGATGTACTGGTCGTTGCCATCCGGGCGGAGCCGCTTGTCGCGCTCGGCCAGGTACTTCCGGCGCAGCGCCTCCTTGTCGATGCGGCCGGTCCGGGCCGGGCTCTCCGTCGTCATCGCCGCCTCCAGCGCTTCGCCACTCAACGGTGTCATCTTGTCACTCATGAGTGACATAGGCAACGGTCCGGTGCTAGCATCGGCCGGGTGGTTCAGGGCAGTGTCGCGGCGTCGGCTGGCGCGCCGTCGCTCGCCGACGAGCAGCGCGAGGTCGCCCGGGCCCGGATCGTACACGCTGCAGGTTCGGTGCTCGCGGCCCGCGGGCTGGCCGCGACGGTCGACGATGTGGCCGAGGCGGCTGGCGTCAGCCGGCGCACGATCTTCCGGCATTTCGCTACGCGCGATGCGCTGTTTGTCACCGTCATCAGGGCGGGCATCCGCCGGTATGCCGAGCAGATCCCGGCCCCGCCGGCGGGTGACGACCTGCGGGGCTGGCTGCCGGAACTGCTCGCCGTGACCCACCGGCTCAACGCGGGTAATGGCCGGGTCTTCTGGGACCTCGTCGGCCTGCAGGCAGCGGACCTGTCGGGCGACCTCGCCATGGTGGCAGCGGAGTGCCGGGACAGCCGGAACCGGTTCGCCGCCAGTGTGACCGAGCTGCTCTGGCGGGCGCGCCACGGGCAGGGCCAGCCGCCGCGGTGGCTGGTCGACGCTGTAGCCGTTCAGCTGTCCGGGTTCACGACGCAGTCGCTCGCGGGTGATCTCGGCCGCTCGCCCGACGAGGTCGCCGTCGTGTCGGCTGAGGTCATCGAGGCGGCACTCGCATCGGTGGCAGCGCAGGCTCGCGGCTAGACCGGGTCAGGGTGCCGGCGCTCCCGGTACGCACCGTGCGCGGGTGGTGTTCTCGCATGTCGTGCTCTCGCCGTCGTGGCGAGGCTGCAGCCGTTTGGCGATCACGTCGCAGGGGCATCTGCCTTGACCAAGGGCAGCAGCTCAGCGGGGGAGGGCTCAACCATGCCACCACGGCAGTCCGGTACCGGCACGCGCCCATCGGCCAGATCCAGCGCGCGCTCATCGCGTGCATCGAGCTCGTCGAGGACCACATCCAGATCGACATCGAGAACGACATCCAGGACCGTGTCGAGGCCGACCGCGCGCCGGTCCGCCGGTGAGGGCAACGGCCGCGCCCGGCGAGCCGTGAGCAGCCAGCCCTGGCTGCACCAGCAGGGTGTCGAGGTGCAGCGATTCGGCACCGTCCGGCAGTTCCCGATCGGGCTAGCGCAGGACGCGCGGATGTATTCAAGCGAGCGCCTCAACCGCGTCCTGGCAAACACGCAGATTCTCTACGCCCTCTACAAGAAGCATCACTGGCTGATGCGCGGCGCGACCTTCTACCAGCTGCACTTGCTGCTCGACAAGCACGCCGACGAGCAGCTGGAGCTGGTCGACCTGATCGCCGAAAGGGTGCAGACGCTCGGTGGCGTGGCCGTCGGCGATCCCCGGCACGTCGCCGAGATCACGACCATCCCGCGGCCCCCGAACGGGGCGGAGGAAGTGCCCGCTATGCTATCCCGGCTGCTGGAGGCGCATGAGACGATCCTCATCGACGCGCACGACGCGGCGGCCAGGACGGTCGAGATGGGTGACGACGGCACCAACGACCTGCTGGTGTCCGACGTGATCCGGACCGGCGAGCTGCAGGCCTGGTTCCTGGCCGAGCACCTGGTGGACACGCCGCTGGTGCGCGCCTGACCGCAGGTCACGTGGCCGACGGCGCCCGAATGCCGCGGGCCACGTCATCGATCCACGCCCGGGGGGCAGGTACTGCTCCCCGGCGATCACCGCCCGGCATACCACCCGCTAATTTTTTTTCCCAGGTCTATGCCGCTGGGATGAACTCGAACCCGTGGATGTTTCCATTGCGGTCGGTGTAGGACCCGACGATCACTCCGGCGTTGTTGATGGACTCGACCCCGGTGGCATTGACGCCGGCTGGATCATCCAAGGTCGTGAAAACGCCATCGGTGTCAACGAACCCGTGTTGCGCGCCGTTGGCGTCGTAGTAAGTGCCGTCGATTACCCCGAGATCGTTGATCGCACTGATGTCGGTGCTGTAAGGCGCCGCGGCAGGATCGGTGACCGTGGTGAACCTGCCATCTTGGTAGACGAAGGAGACTAGATCGTCGTTCGCATCGGAGTAGGTCCCGGTGAGCGCGCCCAGGTCGCTGATGAATCCGAGCGATGTGCCATTGACACCCGCCGGAGCGTCGAATCGGGTAAACGTACCGGATCGGTAGATAAACCCGTGGGAGACACCGCTCGCGTCGAACTCGACGCCCACGATGACCCCGGCGTTGTTGATAGCTGTGGGGAACGTGCCCTGGACGCCGGCCGGGTCATCGATCGTGGTGAACACGCCGCTGCGGTCAATGAAGCCGTGGCCGTTGTCGTTGCTGTCGAAGTAGTAGCCAGTCACAACGCCAGCGTCGTTGATGCCCGAGACATACGTGCCTTCCGACCCCGCCGGATCGTTGATCGTGCTGAATAGCCCGCCCCGGTCGGCGAAGCCGTGGGTGTTGCCGTTGGTGTCGGTGTAATAGCCGACGACCACTCCAGGGTCATTGGCCATTGTGGGGTACGTTGCGGTAGCGCCAGGGACGTCAATCGTCGTGAACCGTCCGTACCCATTCGTCGAGGCAGCGGCTGCGGGTAAAGTTGCGGCCGTCAAGAGCGCGGCCACGGCCCCGGTGGCAGCGATCAGCACGGTCTTGTGCGACGTTCTGAGCAACATAAGACCCCCTCAAGTCCATTTTGGACGCTAATCCCACTGCCACGAATGTTAGCGAACTATACGGCCTGTTAACGGACCAATGAAGGAGGAACGTGGTGGCTCGGCCCTGCTTCGCCGCGGTAAGCGCAGGCGCACCCATTCGGAGTGCCTGCCGCGGACGGCCCTAGCTTGTTACGCCGGGTCGCACCGGGCCGTCGGCCGCGAGCGCCGCGCCGACCTGGTCGGCGAAGGCCACTGCGACGAGCCGCTGCTCAATGGTAGGTCGGGCGCCTGGCTCGGCGGTCAGCAGGAACCGGCCACGCAGTACGCCGTGATTCTCGACGAGCAACTCGGTGGTGGCGGGCATGCCGTCTCGCTCGACCGCGAGGACTCGCTGATCCGGCGTCACCACTTGGCCGTCCTGCCGCAGCCTGGCCGGTCTGCCGAGTCCCGCGACACCGTGCTCGAAGCGACACTCTCGCGCCGAAAGCAGCCGCACGAGGCGGCGAGACACCTCGTCGATCAGGGCTGACGCCGAGCCGCCGCCGGCCACCGCCCCGGCCGCCAGGTTGATACCCGCCAGGTAGCCTGCCCGCCTGGTAGCGGCGAGCTGCTGGCGCCGGCCCCACACGGCGATCTCGGTGACGGCCACGCCGATGACGAGGATCAGCACGGTCGTCTCGATGTCGCTGGTCCTCGTGATCGAGAAGCGCTCATACGGGCGGGTGAGAAAGAAGTCGAACCAGACGGCCGCGGACAGCGCGGCCAGGAGGCCTGCGGGCCGGGAACCGAACGCCGCCACCGCCACGACGACGAGGATGAGCGCCAGCGCGGCGTCGGT
>JASHSZ010000704.1 GCA_030040815.1 Streptosporangiaceae bacterium | reverse complement strand
CTGCAGGCGGTTGGTGGCCCTGGTCCGCAGAAAGCCGGTCACGATGCCCGCGGCCAGCCCGATGAAGACCAGGTTGAACACCATCTGCACGGTCACCGCGGCGCGGGCTAGCTGCCCGGTCGCGTGCACATCCCCGAATCCGACGGTGGTCAGCGTGCTGACGGTGAAGTACAGCGCGTCGATCTTGGTGTGCAGATCGGCGAACTGGCCAGGCAGCCTCGCGACGGTGGCGTCAGACCACGCGAACCAGAGCACGGTCAGCACCAGCAGCAGCACCAGGCCGCGGATCCGGGCGCCCTCGCCGGCCCGGAGCAGGCGGCGCATCGCCAGCAAGATGAGCAGGCCGAGCGCGAGGGCGCCGCAGCTGAACAGCAGCGCCCAAGAGCCTCCCCGCATCTTGCCGGGTATGGGCAGCGCGAAGTAGACGGCCGTCGCGACGATCACGAGCAGCAGCGTCCCCACGAGGTGCCGGTCAGTGTGGGCATCAGAGGCGCCGGCCGCTCCACGCGGCTGCATGGGCCGATTGTGGCACGCACGCATGCGCGGCCCGCTCCGCGGGCCCGCGCGCAGCGGCAGACCTCCCCGTGTCGGCACGCGCCGAAGTGGCCTGCCGCTGCTAGCCGGGAGGGTTCCCGCAGGCCCGCCGCCGACGCCACCCATAGCGGGCTATATGGCTGTGCTGGCCAGGGGGACGACCCCCGGAACCCCCGCGACGCTGGCCAGGGGGACGACCCGCCGCGCTGGTCAGCTCACTCTCAACCCAAGCTGGGCGATGATGTGGGCCGCCAACTGACCGGGTGACTGGTCGTCCGTCGGGACCGTGTATACCCGGCTCTCGCCCGGCTCCGGCAGCTCCAGCGCTGCGTACTGGCTCGCCAGCAGGGGCTCGGCGAAGAAGTGCCCCTTCCGAGCGAGCACCCTGGTCTCGTCCTGCGCCTCGCTGATCGTGAGGAACACCATGACCGCGTCCGGGCGGCCGCCGAGCAGCTCCTCCCGGTAGGCGCGCTTGAGGGCCGAACATGCCAGCACGGCCGACTGCCCGCTGGCGATGATGTCATCCATCCAGGATGTGATCGCGGCCAGCCACGGCTTGCGGTCGGCATCGGTGAGCGGCACGCCGGCCCGCATCTTGGCGACGTTCGCGGCCGGGTGGAACGAGTCGGCGTCGGCGAAAACCCAGCGCAACCGCCTGGCCAGCTGCTGGCCGACGGTGGTCTTGCCACAGCCAGCCACGCCGGCCACCACCAGAATCATTTCCACCAGAGCCTAGCGTGCGAGGCTTGCGCTCAGAGCACGCGAGTCAAGGGAGCTACCGATGTCCGCTCAGCGGGTAGACGCGCTCGTCATCTTCGGCGCCACCGGCGACCTGGCCAAGCTGGAGACCTTTCCGGCGCTGGTTGGGCTCGTCGACCGCGGCGTCCTCAACGTCCCGATTGTCGGCGTGGCTAAGAGCGGCTGGGGCCTTGACCAGTTCCGCGACTACGCCACCGCGTCGCTGCGGCTGAACAACATGGATCCGGCCAGCCTGGCGGCCACCAGGATGCTCGGGCTGCTGCGCTACGTCGACGGTGATCTCGACGACCCGGCGACGTACTCGGCGATGAGCCACGCGATCGGCGACGCCCAACGGGTGCTGTACTACCTGGAGGTGCCGCCGTCGCTGTTCGCGAGGGTCGCGGGCGGCATCGCGACGGCCGGTCGCACCGCGAACGCGCGGGTCATGGTGGAGAAGCCGTTCGGCACCGACCTGGCCAGCGCTATCGCGCTGAACCAGACCATGCACGGCTACTTCCCGGAGGAGTCCATCTACCGGGTGGATCACTGGCTCGGGCTGGAGCCGGTGGAAAATCTGTTGTTTGCCCGGTTCGCGAATTCCATCATTGAGCCGCTGCTGAGCCGTGAGCACGTGGCCAGCGTGCAGATCACGATGGCCGAGGCGTTCGACGTCGCCGACCGCGGCAGCTTCTACGACAGGGCTGGCGCGATCCGGGACGTGCTGCAAAATCACCTGCTGCAGGTGCTCGCCACCGCATTGGCTGAGCCGCCGGACGGGACCGGCCTGGCCGCGTGGCGGGATGACAAGTCTCAATTGATCGGCGCGCTCGAGCCGCTCCGGCCGGATGCCACGGTCCGCGGCCAGTACGACGGCTACCTCGACGTCGCCGGCGTCGCGCCCGGCAGCACCACTGAGACCTACTGTGCGGTGCGGCTGACGGCGCACTCCTGGCGCTGGGGGGACGTGCCCATCCTGATCCGGGCGGGGAAGTGCCTGCCGGTGACGGCGACCGAGGTCGTGTTCCGGTTCCGGCCACCGCCGCACGACGTGTTCGGGATCGGAGCGACCGCCGGATGTAATCAGCTCCGGGTCAGGGTCTACCCGAACGACCAGCAGGGTCTCACGCTCGTGGGCAAGAAGCCAGGCCCGGATCTGGCGCCAGAGCTTCGCGAGCTGGCCTACGCCGGCGGGCCAGCCAGCGGGCTGATGCGACCCTACGACCGGCTCATCGGCGCGGCGCTGACCGGCGACCGATACCTGTTCGCCCAGCAGGACACTGTCGAGGCCGCGTGGCGAGTCGTAGACCCGGTGCTCGGCGATGTGGTCCCCGTCGTGCCGTATGCGCGCGGCAGCTGGGGACCGGCGCAGGCGGACGCGCTCGTACCGGCCGGCGACGCCTGGCACAACCCCGGCGCCTAGTCTCGGGTCACTCCCGGTCCCGCACGCTCAGGGTGTTGACCGCGCTAACTCTCGGCCTACCCAGTGAAGCGGGTCTACCGCTGAAGGGCGCACGCGGGACCTGGCTGACGCTGGCCGGCCCCGATCGCGACTAGCGCGCAAGCACGCCGGCGTCGCCGCTAGCCTGCACGAAGGACGGCTTGACCTCGCCCCAGGGGCAGGCCGCATGCTGCTGCAGCCGGACCCGCGAAAGCCGGGGCGCCCTCGACCCGACATCGCCTGCTCGGCGCAAGGAGGCACACGTGGCGCTGATGACGAGCGGCGAGTTCGCTCGCGCGTCCCGGCTCTCGCCGAAGGCGCTCCGCCTGTATGACGAGCTCGGCCTGCTCAGCCCCGCCGAGGTGGACCCGGTGACCGGGTACCGCCGCTACGCTCCGGCTCAGCTCGAGCAGGCGAGGCTCGTCGCCTGGCTGCGCAGGCTCGGCATGCCGCTGGCGAGGATCCGGGCGCTGATCGCCATGCCTCGCGCACAAGCCGCCGCGGACCTGGCCTCATACTGGCGGCAGGCAGAGGCGGAGCAGTCGGCCAAGCGGGATCTTGCCACGTTCCTCATCGGGTACCTGTCCGGAAGGGGCACGTCCATGTCTGACAATGAGCAGCCGCTCGTCATCCGGTACGCCGTCCGGTCTGACATCGGCTTGCAGCGCGACCTCAACGAGGACGCGGCCTACGCCAGCGCCCGGCTGCTCGCCGTCGCGGACGGCATGGGGGGCCACGCGGCCGGCGAGGTGGCCAGCGCCGCCGTCATCGACGCGCTCCGGCCGCTCGACACCGAGATCCCAGCCGGCGAACTGCTCGACGCGCTCGACCACGCCGTGCGCACCGCGGGTAGCAAGCTGCGCGACATGGCGGCCGGCAATCCGTCCCTCGCGGACATGGGCACGACGCTGACCGCGCTGGTGGTGTCCGGGTCACAGCTGGGTCTCGTGCACATCGGCGACTCCCGCGCCTATCTGCTGCGTGCTGGCGAGTGCTACCAGATCACCCACGACCACACGGTGGTGCAGTCGCTGCTCGACGACGGCAAGATCACACCGGACGAGGTCGCCTCGCACCCAGGGCGCAGCCTCATTCTGCGGGCGCTCATCGCGAACCACGAATACGACGCCGACTTGCAGCTACGCGAGGTCCAGGCCGGCGACCGGTATCTGCTGTCCTCCGACGGGCTGCACGAGGTCGTCGATGCCGACGCCATCGCCGGCGTGCTACGCACCGTCGCCGACCCGGACCAGGCGGCCACGGACCTCATCGCGCTCGCGATCGCCGGCGGCGGGCCGGACAACATCACGTGCATCGTCGCGGACGTGTTGCCTGCTCAGGTTACGGCCACCGGCGTCCAGGGCGATGAGCAGCCGACCGAGCAACCAGGACATCCGGATCCGGGCATCCTGGTCGACAGTGCTGGCTGAGCCAGCGCTACGGGGAACCCGATAGTGACCGCGGCTGCATCGGCTTAGCAAGTTCAGCGGCGCCCAGACTGCTCAGCAGGCTGGATCGGGAGACAGGCCGGAGCGCGTAGACGAGCGTGAACGCGGCCTCGCGCATCAGGCGCTGGGCGTCGTCGGAAACGAGCAGCGACTCACTGCCGCGACTGGTCATCAGCGCCGCTGCTGCCCGCATCGCCAATGCCCCGGCCGCCGCCCGAGCCTGAAGGATGTCTGGCCCGAGCCGGTCCAGGTCTGCCCGTAGCCGCGCCAGGTCAGCATCGAGGGACGTGGGACGACCCAGCAACCGGCAACAGCGGGACGCGACGCCGAGCGCAAGCGCGGCGTGCAGCCGCAGCGCCTCCGGCGCCGTCTCTCCGCTGGCCGGGTGCAGATCCGTCACCCGGTCCGCACCGACCCTCAGCTGCGCGAAGGTCACGCGAACCGTCGCCGTCGCATTGAGCGCGGCAAGCCGCAGCCGCTCTGCCCGCAGCGCGGGACCCTCGGCAGCGTCGGCGATCAGCCATACGATCCGATCGTCCGCCGTCCTCGCGGCGAGATGAATGACGTCAATGCGCCCCCAGCCAGAGACGAACGGCGACACGCCGTCCACGACCCAGCCGTCCTCGTCAGCCCGGGCGTGCACGGTCGGCTGCGGCAGTGCGCCGCCGAGCCCGAGGCCGGCCCGGATCTCACCCGCTGCCAGTGGGGCGAGCCAGCGGGCGGCAACCTCAGCCGGGCCACTCGCCGACAGTGAGTGAACGAGCCCCAGATGCTGCATCCACAGAAACGCCGTCGTGAGGCAGCCGCTGGCCAGCTCCTCCTGCACTGCGCACGTCGTGCCGAAGTCAGCGTCCACTCCGACGCCGTAGAGCCCGGCCCTCGCGAGCCCGTCGAGCAGCTCGCGCGGCACGACATCGCTGGCGTCCGTCGACAGCGCGGCGGGGAACAGCACTTCGTCCGCGAACCGGCGGGCTACCTCCGCATATGCCACCGTCTGACCCTACTGCGAGCCCCGCAGGATCAGTGCCTAGCTGGCGGCCTGCGAGCGGGCGACGGGCAGCGTGTCGCCGGTCAGCGCCGCCAGCGCGGCCATCTCGTCAGCGATCGCGCCGAACAGAACATCCGGCAGGTCATGCGCCATACCGGGGATCACCCAAAGCCGCGCTCCGGGTACCGCCGCCGCGGTCGCGCGGCCGCCACTGACGTCGATCATCGGATCGGCGTCGCCGTGGATCACCAGCACCGGCATCGACAGGGAGCCAAGCGCAGCCGTCCGGTCACCGGACATAAGGATGGCCGCCAGCTGCCGCCCGGCGCCGTCGGGATGGTTCCCGCGGTCGTAGTCGGCCGACATCCGGGCGCGGGTGCGCGCCTCGTTGAAGCCAAAGGCCGGCGAGCTGGTGGCCCTCGCCAGCGCGACGCTCTGGGCCACGTTCGCGGCTTTGTCGGCCGGCCGCGGGCTCAGCAGCATGTCGGTTATGTCGGCGCGCTGCTGACCGACACGAGAATCGCCGGTGCTGGACATGGCGGAGGTCAACGAGCGAAGCCGGTCCGGGTGCTCGATCGCGAGCGCCTGTGCGATCATCCCGCCCATGGAGGCGCCCAGCACGTGCGCAGACGGGAGGGCAAGGGCGTCGAGCACCGCGACCGCGTCGGCCGCCATGTCGGCGAGCAGGTAAGGCGGCGCCACAGTGCCGCTCAGCACGGCGAGCAAGTCAACCGGGCCGAGATCATCCAACCAGGTCGACAGGCCAGCGTCGCGGTTGTCGAAGCAGATGACGAAGAAGCCCCGGTCGGCGAGCGCCGACCGCAGGCCCGGCGGCCACCACGTCAGCTGCGCGCCGAGGCCGACCACGAGCAGCAGCGCCGGCCCGGCCGGATCGCCCTCAGTCTCGTAGTAGATCCGCAAGCCGCCGGAGCTGGCG
>JASHSZ010000088.1 GCA_030040815.1 Streptosporangiaceae bacterium | reverse complement strand
CACTTTCGCTTCGTCCCTGCTGAAAGCGGTTTACAACCCGAAGGCCTTCATCCCGCACGCGGCGTCGCTGCGTCAGGCTTTCGCCCATTGCGCAATATTCCCCACTGCTGCCTCCCGTAGGAGTCTGGGCCGTGTCTCAGTCCCAGTGTGGCCGGTCGCCCTCTCAGGCCGGCTACCCGTCGTCGCCTTGGTGGGCCATTACCCCAACCAACAAGCTGATAGGCCGCGAGCTCATCCCTAGCCGATAAATCTTTCCACCACGGCCGATGCCGACCGAAGTCATATCCGGTATTAATTCCGGTTTCCCGGAGCTATCCCAAAGCTAGGGGCAGATTGCTCACGTGTTACTCACCCGTTCGCCGCTCGAGTACCCCGAAGGGCCTTTCCGCTCGACTTGCATGTGTTAAGCACGCCGCCAGCGTTCGTCCTGAGCCAGGATCAAACTCTCCGTTGAATGTCTTATGCAGAACCGCCAGCCCTCGCGGGCACGGACCTTCGCAGGTAGCGACCCGCAGGTCAGCGGAATGCAGACTTGAAGAGATGCCTCGTGGTGGTTAACCAGCGAGGCGATCTGGCAATACTTCGTCAGGAGACATAACCGGCCAGCCGGGGTTACCGGCAGGCCAGCGTCCCCCATTGACGAGGATGTGCATGTGCACTGGCTTTTAGCACGCTGTTGAGTTCTCAAGGAGCGGACGCTCACCGTCGGAGACCTTGCAGCCTCGTCCGGGGCAACCCTGCTAACTTACACATCGAGCCATCGGCTGTCAAGCAAGTTAGCTGGTATGAACTTGGTTCGTTACTTACAGTGTACCCCGCGTACCCCAGCTGGGACCTCCCATGCCGGATGCCCGGCACGAGATCGCGACGGTCGTGGAAGGGGTGCTTGGCCCCCGGAACGCTGGCGCCCAGCGGGCAGCCGACGCTCTCGGGGCAGCACGAAACACTAGGCAGGAAACGGCGCTCAAGTCAAATCAGGATCTGCCAGGCTTAGCCTGTTTCGCGGCTGAGATCCGATTTGCCATGTTAACGACACGCTTGCTGAGCCGCTGGCTGGCGGTTGGCCGCGCCGGTGACTGACCTTTACCGTCCCGGTCCTAGCGCGGTCGCCAGGTCCGTGGCTTGGCCTACGAGCCTTCTGACGCCCACCGCGCCGGCGGCCGGCGTCCGAAGGCATTGCTACCGGATCCGGACGACCCCGACAGTGCGGCGTCCGCGGCGCAGCACCAGGTACTCGCCTTGCAGCAGGTCGGTGTCCGCTGGAACGGCGTCGATATCGGTGACCCGCACGTTGTTGAGGTAGGCGCCACCCCCGCTGATCGCCCGCCGCGCCTTTGATTTGCTTTCCACGATGGCGCAGGCCGCCATGAGGTCGGCCACCGGCGGCAGGACTCCCTCAGCCGCGCGATCGACCTCGGCGCTGGGTACATCGGCGACCACAGCCGCAAGGGTCGCAGCGTCGAGCGCGCGGAGGTCGCCCTGGCCGAACAGGGCCTCGCTGGCCGCCTGCACCCTGGCGAGCTCCGCCGCCCCGTGCACAAGTGTGGTGACCTCTTCGGCCAGCAGCCGCTGCGCCCGCCGGGCCTGCGGCCGCGCGGCGATCTCCCGTTCCAGCTCCTCGATCTCGGCACGCGGCAGAAACGAGAACACCCGCAGCAGGCCCGGCATCTCCGCATCCGCCCGGTTCAGCCAGAACTGGTAGAACGCGTACGAGCTCGTCAGGTCCTGGCTGAGCCAGACCGCCTCGCCCTCGGTCTTGCCGTACTTGGTTCCGTCCGGCTTGGTGATCAGCGGCGTCGCCAGCGCGTGCACGGTGTCGCCGGTGACCCGGCGGATCAGGTCGACGCCGGACACCAGGTTGCCCCACTGGTCGCTGCCGCCGAGCTGGAGCGTGCAGTCGTACCGGTTGTGCAGCTCGAGGAAGTCGTTGGCCTGCAGGATCTGGTAGCTGAACTCGGTGTAGGTGATGCCCCCGGCCTCCAGCCGCGCCTTGATCACCTCGCGGGACAGCATCTGATTCACCGGGAAGTGCTTCCCGATGTCGCGCAGGAAGTCGAGCGTCGACAGGTGCTCGGTCCAGTCCAGGTTGCTGACCACAATCGCTCCGGTCGAGCCAGGCGTGAAGTCCAGGTACTGCTCCACCTCGGCTCGGATCCGCTCGACCCAGTCCGCTACGACGGCACGCGGGTTCAGCACCCGTTCGACGGCCTTGCCGCTCGGGTCGCCGATCAGCCCGGTGGCGCCGCCGACGAGCCCGATCGGCCGGTGTCCAGCCTGCTGGAACCGCCGCATCGTCAGCAGCAGCACGAGGTTGCCGATGTGCAGGCCGGGCGCGGTCGGGTCGAAACCGCCGTAGAAGGTCACCGTGCCGGTATCGAGCGCTTTGCGGAGATCGTTCGGGTCGGTCGACTCGGCGATGAGATCGCGCCAGGCCAGCTCGTCGATGATGTCGGTCACCCGTGCATCGTCCCATCTTCGGCGCTCCGGCCAGAAACGGGTTTCGGTTGTGGCTCCTTAGGCCGCAATGCTTTGTAAGCCGAGACGTGGCCGTCGCCGCCCAGCCAGTACCGCCACGGAAGGTCCGCTGCGCGACTGATGCCCACTCGGGGGCCGATGCGGATAGCCGCGTGACCGGTCACCCCGGCCTGGTCGAACGCCTCCGGCGGGCTGATCCCCACCGGCCCGCCCGGCGCGCACACGTCGGCGCCGTCCAGGGACCGGTCGATGCCGAGCGCCTGACAGAGCCGGCCGGGGCCACGGGCCAGGTCACGGTCCCGCTGTCGGCCGCTCCCGCCGGTGCCCGCCTCGGCGCTGCCGTCGGCGCCGGCCAGACCATAGCGCCGACGCCGGGCCAGACCGGCGCCGTCGACCACGGCGGCCGCCCGGATCAGCACCGCCTCGGCCAGGCCGGCGGGCTGGCAGACCAGGTTCACGCAGTAGTGCATCCCGTAGGTGAAGTACACATACGCGTGGCCAGGCGGTCCGAACATGACGGCGTTGCGGGCGGTCCGGCCGCGGTAGGAGTGCGACGCCGCATCGATCGCACCCCGGTACGCCTCGACCTCCACCAGCCGGGCCGCCACCAGGCCCGCCGGACTGTCATGCCACAGCACGCAGCCCAACAGGTCGGGCGCCACCTCGGTGGCCGGCCGGCTGAAGAACTGGCGTGGTAGCCGCTTCGTCGCGTCCTGGTTGTGCACGGTCAGAGCGTAGCCAGGATTGGCCCGCCGCCACGACAAACGATCTTGATGGGAGTGACGTACCCGTCGCTGGTGGCCGGGCAGTAAAGCCGCTCCCATCGGACGACGGCCGGCGCTAGCGTGGGCGGCGTGCCTGATGGAACCGGCCCGTCCGTCGAGATGTTTGGCGCGGCCGCCGGGCCGGGGCCGGCGGAGCTTGAGCCGCGCCGCGTGCGGCTGCCGGTGCAGCGGTCCGGCGCCCCGGTGCCCGCGACCCT
>JASHSZ010000703.1 GCA_030040815.1 Streptosporangiaceae bacterium | reverse complement strand
CCAGGCGCGGGCGCGCGCGCTGCTCAGCGGCGGCGCCGAGGCCGACGACCGCTACCGCGAGGCAATCAGCCGGCTGCAGCGGACCGGGCTGCGAATCTGCCTCGCCCGGGCCCACTTGCTCTACGGGGAATGGCTGCGGCGAGAGCGCCGCCGCACCGACGCGCGCGACCAGCTGCGGACAGCCTTCGGCATGCTGGACTCGATGGGAGTCGCGGCATTCGCCGAGCGTGCCAGGCGCGAACTGGCGGCCACCGGCGAAACCGTCCGCAGGCGCGCGGTCGGCTCGCCGAACGAGCAGCTCACTGCGCAGGAGACGCAGATCGCCCGGCTGGCCCGAGACGGGCTGTCGAACCCGGAGATCGGCGCCCGGCTGTACATCAGCGCCCATACCGTCCAGTACCACCTGCGCAAGGTCTTCGCCAAACTCCGCGTCACGTCCCGCAGCCAGCTCGACCGTGTCCCCCTTTCCCCGGCGGACGTGGGCAGCGCCTGGCATGGCGAATAGCCGAGCCCGCTGCCAGGTCACTGCCGCCAGGGCTCGCCGGGATCGGCGCGCCAGCGCCGGTACAGTTCGGTGAACTCTGCGCGCATCTGCGGCGTCAGGTCTTCCGGCGTGATCCTGCCGGTGAGCTCGATGGTGGCCCGCATCTGCGCCAGGTATTCGGTGCAGTGCGGGCAGCCGGCCAGGTGCGCCTCGAACCGGCGCCGGTCTGCCCGGCTCAGCGCGCCCTCAATGTAATCGGTCACGAGCTCGACGGCTTGCTGGCAGACCAGGTCGCGGCGGCGCGGAGCGATCTTCAGGCGCATCAGCGGGCACTCCCGAATTCGGATTCCAGCACCTGCCGGATGCGGCTGCGCCCGCGGTGCAGCAGCACTCGCTGGTTGATCTCGGTGATCTCCAGCACGCTGCACACCTCCTCGCTGGAAAGACCCTCGATGTCGCGCAGCGTCACGACCTCGCGCTGCCGTCCGGGCAGGCTCGCGATGGCGAGCCGGATCCGGCCGGCTATCTTCTCCGCCGCGAGCCGGTCGTCGACCTGTTCGAGCCAGTGCTCGGGTGGTTCGGCCCAGTGGCCGGTGGCGTCGAACCTGCGTGAGTCGACGGCTGGCCCGACGTCGCTGAGAGAGAGGCTGCGGCGCTCTCGTGCGCCGGCCGTCCTGGCCCGGTTCACCAGGATGCGGAACAGCCAGGTGCGCACCGATGAACGCTCCTCGAAGCTGCTGAGGCCGCGCAAGACACCGAGCCAGGTGTCCTGCACGACCTCCTCGGCCACCGCCCGGCTTGGCACGTAGCCTGCCGCCAGCTGCAGCATCGACTCCCGGTACTGCTGTACGAGGCTGACGAAGGCCTGCTCGTCGCCTGCGCGCAGGCGGGCGAGCAGATCAGCGTCTGGGTCGGGGGGTAGCGGCACTGGCAGCAGCCTAGGCGGCCTTTCTCTTCTCCTGCTGGTGTCCGGAATGGGCTCGGGCTGATCAGGCGGCGACGATTCCCTCGCCGCCGATGGCGCCGGGCACCGTGACGCTGCCCAGCGAGGTCAGCACGCCGCCCGCTCCGATGGCGAACTCGTCGACGATGCCGTTGCCGCCCGTCTGGACGTACAGGTAGTGCCCGTCTGGCGAGGCCGCTGAGTCCACGGTTCCGGTGTCGGTGCCGGTGTCGCGCAGGAAGATGAGAGATCCGGCCGGGCTTGACGCGAAGGCCGAGATGCTGGCGCTTCCGGCGTTGGATGCGAACAACAGTCCGTTCGCCGGGGTGACCCAGCAGGTGGCAGCCTGATCCGTGCCGGCCTGCGACAACTGGCTGACCGTTCCGTCCGGGCTGAGCGCGAACGTGGCGAGTGCGTTCGTGCCGGCCTCGGCGATGACCAGGTGCCCGGCCTGGTCGAAGGTGACCGCGAACGGCACGGTACCCGGCTCGGCGTTGACCACCGGGGCTGCCGTCAGGCGGCCGTCACCGGCGACGCCGAATACGTCGATATCGTTACCGTTCGCCTTGGTGGTCACGATCAGCTGCGAGCCGTCCGGCGAGAACGCGACCTGCCCTGGGGTGTTGGTGAACTGCGGCGTGGCCGACGGGTTGAGGCCCAATGCCCTGCTCGAGCCTGGCAGCGGGATGAGCCGGCCGAAGAGGATCTGGTAGCCCTGCACCGATCCGCCGCCCAGCGCGTTGAGCACGTACGCCAGATCGCCGTGGATCGCGACGCTGACCGGGAACTCGCCGCCCGAGCTGATTACCTGCTGCAGGTGTAGCCGGTCGCCGTCCGCGCCGAAAACCGAGACCGTGTCACTGCCCGCGTTGACCGCGACCAGCAAAGCGTGCGCCGGGTCGTAGACGAGGGAGCCCTGCGATGCGAGGTGGTCGACGACCGAGCCGGCGAGTATCCCGCCGAGGCCGCCGGTCGGGTAGCTGCCAGCGGGGCTGAGCGTTCCGTCAGCTGCGCGGTCATAGGCCAGCACGTCGTTGCCGGCGGTGTTGTCGGTTTGCACGAACACCACCTGCCGTGCGCCGGCGAAGGCCGCGACATCCTGCCCGTGACCGGCCGCCGACGCCAGCGCAGGGAGGGCCGAGGCGGCGAGCGCTGCCGTCGCGATCGTCGTGACTGCAGCGAGCCTGCTCAGGATTCTCATTCGCTGTTCCTCCATCGAGTTCCGGGATTGGATTGCGGTAAACAGTCCCGGCAGCCCGGACCGCGTTACGCTCGGCACGGTTTGAGCGCACCCACTGGCCCTCAGCGCTGCCGATTGCCCGGCTCGCAAGACCGATGACACGCGCACGGGTCGCGCCGCGGGTGGGACGACACCAGCAGGGTTGCGAGCCCCTGTCCGGGATCGGCTGGCGCGTCGTGGGCGTCGATCTTTCGCCGGTGGCCGTTGCCGCCGCTGCTAGCCTCCGCCCGGGACCGAACTACCTGCGCGCGAACCTGCTGCGGTTGCCACTCCAGTCGTCCGCGTTTCGACGCTGTCTTGGACCGCGCCTGCTTCCACTACCTCGAGGCAGCCGACCGGCCCGGCTACGCGGCAGAAGTTAGCCGCGTCCTGAAGCCGGGCGGCAAGCTGCTGCTGCGCGCCGTTTCTTATGCGCAAGTCTCCTGGCAGGGTTCTCGTCCTTGCACCAGCAAGGCAAATACGCCGCCAGCTGGTCGATCAGTTCTCGACGCATGAAGTACTTAAGCGGTGGCGGTGCTGCCCGAGGGGGCGGGAGCGCCGACGGTCTTTGAGATGACCGGCCGAACAGTCGACTGGCAGGGTTTGGAGAGCTACGCGTCGTCGTGGCTTTGCCCAACTCAGTGAGCTGTCAGCTGCAACCGGGTCCTGCCGCGCAGGGCCAGGCGGCCGGCCTGTATAGACCGAGCGGCCGCATCCCCCGCAGGCGGGAGGACACCCGATCGATCATCATGTCTCCGGGCGCCGCAAGCGCCCGCGGGCCTCGGTAAGCCTGGCTGCCCTCGCCGCCCCGTCCCGTCACGGAGCAGGTCACCCCGGACCCAATAGGCCGCCTGCTCTGTGTGGTGCTCGAACTCCCTCGAGAAGGAGTGATCTGTTCGATCGGGTCGATTGGAGCGGCAGGACCTTCGCGCAACGTGTTGAGCCTGGGCTTTCCGGGCTGCCGGGGGGATCATGGATCGACCTGGAAAGGGGTGCGTGATGGAATATCCGGTTCAGTTCTCTGTCGACTACCCCGGCCGACCGCTCAACCGGCTGAGCACGGCGTTCCGCATCGTGCTGGTGATCCCGATCGCGATCGTACTTGGCGCGGTGTCCGGAGGGACATGGCAATGGACGCATGCGAACGGCACCACCACAGCAGTGGCCGCCGGAGCCGGCGGCCTGCTGTTCTTCGGCCCGCTGCTCATGATCTTGTTCCGGCAAAAGTACCCCCGCTGGTGGTTCGACTGGAACCTGGAGCTCCAGCGGTTCACCAGCCGGGTCGCCATCTACCTGGCACTGATGGACGACCGGTACCCCTCCACCGACGATCACCAGTCGGTTCACCTGGACTACCCCTATCCGGACGCTGCACGCGATCTTAACCGGTGGCTGCCGCTGGTGAAGTGGCTGCTGGCGATCCCGCACTACGTGGTGCTGTTCTTCCTTAACATCGCCGCGTTCGTGGTCGTGATCGTGGCGTGGTTCGCCATCTTGTTCACCGGCACCTACCCGCGGGGCATGTTTGACTTCGTTGCTGGGGTCATCCGCTGGAACATCCGGGTGACCGCATACGTGGTCACCCTCGTCACTGATCGGTACCCGCCGTTCCAGCTGGCCCAGTAAATCAGCTGTGGCGCGAAGTCGCCCGCGCGCCGCGATCACCTGGTGCCAGGCCCGCCACTGCTTGGCGGGCAGATGACCGAGGCCGTCCTCCCAATACGCGGGGATCAGTCGCGCGAAGCAGGCTCTCCTTCACATGGCGCCACGGGGGGTGCCCGGCTCAGAACATCCCGCCGCAACGCACGCGTAGCCGGCGTTCTGCGCTTCTGCAGAGCGGTCGAAGTCGCCGACCGATCCCACGGAGCAAGCGGCGCCCTGTGTCCCCAGCTGGCTGTGACCGGCCCGGAGCGCGACCGGCTGTGGACACGCCACCCGGAGCTGCACCCCGAGTGGCGGGAGTACGAGCGGCAGGCGGTCGTACAACCAGCTTCGAAGAACGTCGTCCGCCGGCTTGCGTCAATGACTACGTACCCGCCTACGGCCGGACCGCTGTCCTTACCGACGACAACCCAGATGACCCTGTTCACCACAAGAATCCTCAACTCTTCCTCGACGTCAAGGGTCTGGACTCGCTGGCCGGCGGCAACCGTTGGATGCTCGTTGCGCATGGCTGCACTCGCCGACCCGCCCAGGCGACGCTCGCCTGGTGACCGATACGCCAGTTGCGGGTCTCAATAGATATTGTGCTACTAATAGCACATGACATCGGTGGGAGTACGTGAGCTTCGCCAGCGGGCAAGTGGCCTGCTGCGCCTGGTCGAGCAGGGCGAGACGGTTGAGATCACCGACCGCGGCCGTCCCGTGGCCCTGCTGACGCCTATACCTGAAGGCAGCCCGCTGGAACGAATGCGCGCCGCCGGTGACGTCGAGACTGCGAGCGCCGACCTGGACGATTTGCCTGAGCCGCTGGTCCTGCTGGCCGAGGCCGAGCTTCCGTCGCGCGTACTTGAGCGACTCCGCCGCGATGAGCGCTGATGACGGCGACGTATCTGGATTCCTCTGCGATCGTGAAGCTCGCCGTACGGGAGAATGAGTCGGTCGCGCTGCGCCGGTACCTGCGCCACCGTAGGCCTCTAGTCTCCAGCTCGCTGGCCCGTACCGAGGTCATTCGGGCGCTGCTGCCATGCGGAGACGATGCGGTCGGCGCTGGCGGGAAGGTGCTGACGCGGCTAGATCTCGTCCGTATCAGCACTCGTGTTCTCGACGAGGCCGCGGTGCTGCTCCCTTCGGACCTGCGGTCGCTGGACGCCATCCATCTCGCCACCGCCCGCAGGCTAGGCTCAGACCTGGGAGTAATAATCACCTACGACGAGCGGATGGCCGAGGCGGCCATGCACCTCGGTCACCGCGTGGCGGCGCCACGATAGGTCCGGACGGTTCGCGGTCGCTCCTGCAGGTCAGCGCGATCGCATCGCTGGTGGACAAGATCGGTGCTGAGTTGGTGCTCACATCCACCACTCACCAGGCCACCGACCTGCGGAAACTGCTCGCACCTCCACGACCTTCACGATTTTCGAGGGCACGTCAGAGATCCAACGCGTGATCATCGGCAGGGCCGTCACCGGGCTTGACGTGCGCCATGCCGGCAGCGCTGTCGGCGCGGCCGGCTCGTTATCCGCCCAGTGCCCGCGGGCTACTTACGGTGCTTGAGCGGCTCGAGGCCCGCTCCTGGTGTGGTTAGCCCTGTGGCGATGCGCTCGGCGATCACGATGGTGGAAAGGTTGGTGTTCGCGGCGGGGATGGCCGGCATCACCGATGCGTCTGCTACCCATAGCCGGTTAATCCCGTGCACCGCCCCGCCAGCATCGACGACGGCGCCGTCGTCGGGCCGGGGGCCCATCGCACAGGTTCCGACCGGGTGGTGGTACGAGCCCACGCGTTCCCGGATCGAGCTGGCCAGCCCGCGTGTGTCATCGTCGCTGATCGCGGGGCCGGGTGCGAGCTCGGCGCCGGTCACGAATCCGGCGAGCGGCGGGGTACGGCTGAGTCGGCGTGCGAGCGTGGTCGCTTCGATCATCCGGGTCATGTCCTCGGGCTCGCGCAGGTGGGCGATGTCGATACGCGGCGGATCGGCCGGGTCAGCCGAGCGCAGGCTCACCGAGCCGCGGGAGCGGACCGCCAGTAGTCCGGCGACGATGCCGAATACCCCGCCTGCACGGCTCGCGGCGTCGTCGAATGGTCCGGCGGCGAAAAGATGCAGATCAGGCGGCCCCTCCGGGTCGGCCAGGGGTGAGCGCAGGGTGAGCATCACCTGGTAACTGGGCCCGCCGAAGCCGGGCCTGGTGGGCAGGTCGACCGCCGCCAGCGGGTGGTCGATCAGGTTGTCCCCGACGCCGGGCAGGTCGGCGACCATGCTGATGCCGAAGTCGCGCAGCGCCGCGGCCGGGCCTATGCCGGAACGCATCAAGATGGCCGGGGTGGCGTAGGAGCCGGCCGT
>JASHSZ010000702.1 GCA_030040815.1 Streptosporangiaceae bacterium | reverse complement strand
CCTGCCGGATCGCGATGACGCCGAACTGCCTGGGCTCCGGCCCGGCGAGCAGGTCCGCGACAAGCTGCCGGTAGCGGTCCTCGAAGATGTGCAACGGCAGCACGAGCCCCGGGTACAACACTCCCCCGAGCGGGAACAGCGGCAGCCTGGTGCTCATCCTTCGAGACTAGGTGGATGACAGCCCGGCTGCGACCGGCCGGGCCTTGCGCCGTTAGCTCCGGTCCTCAGCGACCGTGGTCTATGCCACCAGCTCCCGCACCAGCGGTCTGGCGTGTCGGGGCAGCTCCCGGAGCCCGTTGCACACCGTCAGGGCCGCGTCAACGATCTTGCAAGCCAGGGCCAATTCGGCCGCGGTGATGTCGGCTTCGCCCAGCTTGGACCAGGCCAGCCAGGCGGCCACCTCCGCCCAGGAGAACAGGCTGCCCCGCTCGCGTCGCACGACCGGCTCAGGAAATCCGCCAGGTCCGCGCTGGCTCGAGATCCAGTACCTGACGGCCGCATCCGTCACCCGAGCACGTTCCGCAATCTCCCGGACTGACACCTGATCGGCGACCACCCCGGTTACCTGGATCCCGGCGGCTTCGGCGTCCCGGATCGCAGTCGTAACAGCCTGAACCGCGTCTTCGGCTTCCCGCGTGAACATGATGATCCCACCACGATCGTCAGCCTGAACGGACGCGTCGATGCCTTCCCCGGCGGCCAGCACGTCTCCGAGCGCCTCGATATGGCCGCCCGTAACCGGCCCGGCTACCTCAAGATCGAACCAGTAGGTCTGCACCGCAACTCCTTAGTGCTGGCACCGCTCGAGCGCCCTCCTGATCCTTGCCGCCTCATGCTCGGGCACCCGCGGCGTCCCGTTGATCGTGACGGACCCCAGAGGATTGTCGGAGGCCCGCGGCAGACTGACCGAGTGGTGATGATCGACGAAGTGCGGGCGTTTGCCAGCACGCTGCCGCGGGCGTACGAGGTGCTCGTCCGCGACCAGGTGAAGTTCCGCGTGGGACGGATTGTCTTCCTCGCGTTCTCCCGCGACGAGACGATCATGGGCGTCGGCTTCCCAAAGGAGGAGCGCGCGGCGCTGGTCATCGCCGAGCCCGACAAGTTCATGCTGCCGAGGCAGTCGGATATGCGCTACCACTGGGTGCACGCGCGGCTCGGCGCCCTCGATCAGGCCGAGATGGGGGAGCTTGTGCTCGACGCCTGGCGCATGTGCGTGCCCAAGAGGGTGGCCGCGGCCCGCCTGGGCGCTGACGGCGACGTCAGGCCAGTGCCGCCAGCGCCGGCTCCGTAGCAGCCGTCACCCGAGGACTCTCGCCAGACCGTGTCTCCAAACCAACTTGCCGCGACCGGCTAGACTTGCTGGCACGCGGCGATGATCCGGCTATCACCGGGGAGCCTCCGGAAGAAAGGGCCTGCCCGGCACCCGCGAGGGTGATGGGGCGGGCCTGACTAGAACCGGGCGGGTCTGGCCCGTCACAGCCAGCCAGCAAGCGGTCGCGGGCATCCCCGCGACAAGCGAGGTGGTACCGCGGTACGCCCGCGCGGGAGCGGGCGCGTCGTCCTCGCACCGGGCCTGACCAGCACGGCCAGCGCCACTGAGGACCAGCAGACCGCCGCAAGGACGTACCACCCGATGAGCGTTAATCGCAGTGCCGTTTACCCCAGGGCTGAGACCGCCAAGGCCGCCGGCCAGCCGGGTACCGGAGTTCCGGCCCAGCCGAGCTTTCCCGAGCTCGAAGAGGGCGTGCTCGCCTACTGGGCAGCGAACGACACCTTCCGCCGCTCCGTCGAGCAGCGCCCGGCCGACAACGAGTTCGTGTTCTACGACGGTCCCCCGTTCGCCAACGGCCTGCCGCACATCGGCCACCTGCTCACCGGCTACGTCAAGGACGTGGTCCCCCGGTTCCGCACCATGCAGGGCCGTCGCGTCGAGCGCCGGTTCGGCTGGGACTGCCACGGGCTGCCCGCCGAGGTAGAGGCGGAACGGCAGCTCGGCATCTCCGGCAAGCCCGAGATCGTCGAGATGGGCATCGACACGTTCAACGCTGCCTGCCGCGAGTCGGTGCTGCGCTACACCCGCGAGTGGCGTGACTACGTCACCCGGCAGGCGCGCTGGGTCGACTTCGACAACGACTACAAGACCCTCGACATCTCCTACATGGAGAGCGTCATGTGGGCCTTCAAGCAGCTCTGGGAGAAGGGGCTGATCTACGAAGGCTTCAAGGTGCTCCCGTACTGCTGGCGGTGCGAGACTCCACTGTCCAACCACGAGCTGCGGATGGACGACGACGTCTACCGGGACCGGCAGGACCCGTCGGTCACCGTGCGGTTCAGGCTGGAGACCGGCGAGTCGCTGCTCGCGTGGACGACGACACCGTGGACTCTGCCATCCAATGAGGCCGTCGCGGTGGGCCCCGACATCAGCTACGTGGTGCTGGAGAAGGACGGCGACCGTTACATCCTGGCCCGCGACCGGCAGGCCGCCTACGAGCGCGAACTGGAGAACGCGGCAATCGTGGGCGAGCTGACCGGCGCCGAACTTGCCGGGCGTCGGTACGAGCCGCTGCTGCCCTATCTGACCGACGCCGAGAAGTTCGGCACCGGCGACGCCTTCCGCGTCATCCTGTCGGATGAGGTCACCACCGAGGACGGCACTGGCGTCGTGCACATGGCGCCCGCCTACGGCGAGGCCGACGCTGCGGCGAGCGCCGCGGCCGGCATCCCGACGGTGCTCACCGTGGACGAGAACGGCCGGTTCACCAGCGTCGTCCCCGACTTCGAGGGCCAGCACGTGTTCGACGCCAACGCTGGCATCGCGGCCAAGCTGCGCGAGCAAGGCAGCCTGGTCCGGCAGGAAACCTACACGCACTCCTACCCGCACTGCTGGCGCTGCGACAACCCGCTGATCTACAAGGCGGTGTCCAGCTGGTTCGTCGAGGTGACGAAGTTCAGGGACCGGATGGTCGAGCTGAACCAGCAGATCACCTGGGTACCGGCGCACGTGAAGGACGGCCAGTTCGGCAAGTGGCTGGAGAACGCGCGCGACTGGTCGATCTCCCGCAACCGGTTCTGGGGCTCCCCCATCCCGGTGTGGCAGAGCGACGACCCGAACTACCCGCGTACCGACGTGTACGGGTCGCTGGACGAGCTCGAGCGCGACTTCGGCGTGCGCCCCGACGACCTGCACCGGCCCGGCATCGATAACCTCACCCGGCCGAACCCCGATGACCCGACCGGGAAGTCCACCATGCGCCGGGTGCCCGAGGTGCTGGACTGCTGGTTCGAGTCCGGGTCCATGCCGTTCGCCGAGGTGCACTACCCGTTCGAGAACGCCGGCTGGTTTGAGTCTCACTACCCGGCCGACTTCATCGTGGAGTACACCCCGCAGACCCGTGGCTGGTTCTACACCCTGCACGTGCTCGCTACCGCGCTGTTCGACCGGCCGGCGTTCCGCGACTGCGTCTGCCACGGCATCCTGCTCGGCAGCGACGGCCAGAAGATGTCCAAGAGCCTGGGCAACTACTCCGACGTCAACGTGGTGTTCGACGCCTTCGGCTCGGACGCGATGCGCTGGCTGCTGATGGCCAGCCCCGTCGTGCGCGGCGGCGACGTCGCGGTATCCGATCCCGCTATCCGGGAGGCGGTCCGGCAGGCGATCCTGCCGCTGTGGAACAGCTACTACTTCTTCGCGCTGTACGCCAACGCAGAGAACTATCAGGCGCGCAAGAACACCGCCAGCGAGCACGTGCTGGACCACTACATCCTGGCCAAGACGCGCGCCGCCGTGACGCGGATGGAGCAGCTGCTCGACGTCTACAACGTCGGCGCGGCCTGCCAGGAACTGCGCGAGTACCTCGAGGTGCTGACGAACTGGTACATCCGCCGGTCGCGGGACCGGTTCTGGGCCGGCGACCGCGCCGCGCTCGACACGCTGTGGACCGTGCTGGAGGCGGTCTGCCGGGCCGCCGCGCCGCTGCTGCCGCTCACCACCGAGGCCATCTGGCGCGGCCTCACCGGCGAGGAGAGCGTGCACCTGGCCGACTGGCCGGAGCTTGCGGACTGGCCGCACGACGAGTCGCTGGCCGACGCCATGGACCTCGTGCGGGCGGTCTGCAGCACCGCGCTCGGCCTGCGCAAGGCGCGTCAGCTACGAGTCCGGCTCCCGCTCGCCCGGCTCACCGTCGCGCATCCGGACGCCGACTCACTCGCCCCCTACGCCGAGCTCATCCGCGACGAGGTCAACGTGAAGGACGTCTCGCTCTCGTCTGACCCGGCCAGCCTCGGCACGTTTGAGCTCACGGTCAACCCGCGCGTGCTGGGTCCTCGGCTCGGCGCCACGGTGCAGGATGACATCCGGGCCGTCAAGGCGGGGAACGCGCAGCGTGTCGGCGACCGGGTCATCGCAGCGGGAGTCGAGCTTGAGGCCGGCGAGTACGAGGTCCGGCTCGCCGCGGCACATCCGGACTCGACCGCCGCGCTGCCAGGCAGCACCGGCCTGGTCGAGCTGGACATCATGGTCACGCCGGAGCTGGCCGCCGAGGGCACCGCGCGCGACGTGGTGCGAGTCGTGCAGCAGGCCCGGCGCGAGGCCGGGCTGGCCGTCTCGGACCGGATCGCGCTGACCATCGGCGCGGACGGCGCGGTGACGGACGCGGTCCGCGCGCACGCTGACTTCATCGCGCGCGAGACGCTCGCGGTGCAAGTCACCGTCGTGCCCGCCGCCGAGGTCGACGCGCCTGCCCAGCCCGTCGGCGACGGCGGCACGGTCCGGGTGGCCGTCGCGGCGGCACCAACGCCTGCGGATTAGGTGATTTCCGTACATCACCCGGCGGCGTTACTCACTCAGCTACGCCCGTCGGCTGACCGGGTAGGCAGCGACGAAGACCGCTGCCTCGCCGGCGTCACGCGGCCAGGAGTACGCACGACAGCGTGTGTCGGCCGGCAGCATGAGCACGTCGCCCACCCCCAGCAGGCGATCCGGCTCGGCCGACGCATCGAACTCGAACTTCAGCTGGCCCTGTACCACCAGGATGACATCGGGCTCGTGCGAGGAGAACCAGTGTTCGTCCACCGGCTCGCCCACCTTGCTCACCCAGACGACCTCTATGCCCCTCCCCGCGAACACAGTGCCAACGTCGCCGAATGGCGTCGACCTGACGGTCTGCGCCTCCCCGCCGAGCACGTTCATCACGCGCACCTTGCCGCCTGCCGAGCCGGTCCGGACTGACTCGCCGGCTGTTGCGGCAGCAGCGGAGCGAGGCAAGCGCCGGCCGGTGACGGACGTCGGCCGGATGCGCACCCAGAACGCTCGCTCGACGGCGCTTGGCCACGGCTTCAAGCCGAGCCGATCCAGGGTGGCGATCTCCCCGTCGTCGTAGACCACCTCCGCGTGACCGGTGAGCACCACGCTCCAGCCAGTCCGGCGCAGGGCATCGTAGTCGTCAGCCTCGAACGAGACCACACTCTGCGACTCGGCCGCCGACAGCTTCGAGCCGCGGGTAGTACAGAACACGACGTCCTGCCCGAGCACGGCGTGGTTCACTGGCAGCACCACCATCTCGCCGTCAGACTGGAACGCGATGCGGCCTAGCGGCACCGAGGCAAGCAGCCGCAGGCAGTCATCGAGCGGAATGGTCTCAAGGCCCGCATGATCGGGCGCGTATCCAGACATATCATTCCTCGCAGTCCTAACCCAGGTAGCTCTCGGGTTGATCCGCTCCATATGGGTACTGTGCCCGGCCGCAACAGCCAAGGCCGCGGGCCAAACGGCCCGATCCGGCAGGACGGTCGTCCCAGCAGCAGTGCCACCACGGTTTGCCAGCGCGACCCGACGCGCCGACCGCCGGGCAGCCGCTGACCGAACATGACTGTAGTACGGCGTATCGCTTGATCCGTGCGTCACGCTGTGCTGCGCTGTTCTGTGCAGGTGGGCGCCGTCGTGGCGCCCTGGGGGTTCGCATGACAGAAGACGGCCGGCCATCGACGGCTTCGTCCGATGACCTGCCACGCCGGGTGCGCGGTGCCAGTTCGCGAGCGCCGGGCCAGGCAGCGAACGGACGCGCGCCAGGTGAGCCGCCAGCAGCTGCAGCCCAGCCCGATCCAGGGCTGGCCGCGGTGCCTCAGCCCGGCGGTCAGCTGCCCCGACGGAAGCCGGGCGCCAGCGATTTCAAGGCACCGCGGCAGCCCGCGCGCGCTCAGCCGTTCGAGGTGCCGACCGAAGCGGAAGCGGCGCCAACCGTGCCGCTGCCCGCGACCTCGGGGTTAGCCGCGCCCTACGCCGCGGCGCGACGATCGGGGACGTCTGCCTCGCCCGCGCGCGCCGCGTCTTCGGTCCCGGCCGTGCCACCCTCGCCGCCGCCGGCCAGCGCGCCGTCAGCAGCGCCCGAACCGCCGCCTCTTCCGCCGGTTCGGTCCCGAACCGCAGCGCCGCGTCGGCGCGCTGCAACGCACGCACGGCGCTGGTGGCTCGCAGGTGTCGCCACTCTTGCTTCCGCCGCCGTGCTGGTCGTTGCGCTGTACCCGCGCGACCACGGCGCTGCGAACCCCGGCACCGCCCGCATCGCGACACAGACCGCCGTGCTCGACGAGGCAGCAGCCTGGGTCGCCGGTCACGTTGGCCGCGACGTCCTCGTGGCTTGTGACGCACTGACCTGTGCCGCCTTGGCCCAGCGCGGATTCCCGGCAGCGGACCTGAACGTACTGCAGTCCACGGCGCCCGACCTGTACGGAACCCAGGTGGTTGTCGCCACCGCAAGCGTCCGCAGCCAGTTCGGCGCTCAGCTCGCCAGCGTCTTCGCACCCGAGGTCCTGGCGAGCTTCGGCACCGGCGCGGACCGGATCGAGATCCGGGTGATAGCCCCGGACGGTCCCGCGACATTCCGTACCGCGCTGAGCGCCGACCTTCTGGCCAGAAAGGCAGCCGGCGCACAGCTGCTCACGAGGTCCGACGTCATTGCCTCGGGCCGCGCGCGCAGCGCGCTGAAGGCCGGCGATGTCGACGCGCGGCTGCTGACGGTGCTGGCATTCGTCGCGAGCCAGCAGCCCGTCGCCATCGTGAGCTTCGGTGGCGCTGCCCCCGGTGCCAGCCAGGGCGTGCCGTTGCGCGTCGCCGATCTCGCCGCCGCAGATCCGGCGGCCGGTCAGGATGGCGCTGCCTACGAGCATTCGCTGCTGACCTTGCTGCACTCGGAGGTTGACTTGTACGCGCCAACCACCATCGCGACAGTCCGGCTCGCCAGCGGCCAGCGCGCCGTACAGGTCACCTTTGCCGCGCCGAGCCCGCTCGGCCTGCTCGGCTGACGCGCCTGACCAGGCACCCCGCCGTCGTCGTCGCCGTCGCCGATGGCAGCGGCTCCAAGGCTCGGGCGGTCGTGGCTACTCCATGCGGGTTGCTATCGGAGCCCCCAGCTCGATGGTGCGGCTCACCGTGCACAGTCGGTCGTGTGACTTGCGGACGATCTCGGGCAAAATCGCCCGCGCGTTGTCGCCGCCGGCTCCGGCCGGGAAGGTGATCCGGTATGTCACCTCGATGTTCACCAGGTGGTTGCCCCCGTCGTCGCGCACCTTGTCGGCGTCCACGGCGATCTCGAAGGAGTCCGGCTCCTCCCGGCGCGAGGTTGGGCCGTCCACGTCGATCGCGGTGCAGCCGCCAATCGCCGCCATGAGCAGATCGACAGGGGTGAAGTCCTCGCCGCTGCCGGTGCTCATCACGATCCGGCCGCCGCGATCGTTGACCGCGGCGAACTTCCCGGCCGCGACACGTTCGACTGTCACGCTGCGATGCGAAACGTCAGTTGCCATACCGACAGCCTCTCAGACCGGCCGGTCCACCGCGCGCGCCGCTCGCCGCACCGCCGGATTCGAGGCTCGCGGTAAGGTACGGGCATGTCGGCACGGGATGGCATCGCCCAGTGGTGGGGCAAACTCAGTCCGCGCACTCGTTTCCTGCTCGCCGGCGGCGCAGCGGCCGAGACAACCCTGAAGGTAGCCGTGCTACTTGACCTGAGGCGCCGACCCGCCAGTCAGGTCCGCGGCCCCAAGTGGCTCTGGGCCAGCTCCATGATTGTGAACTCCGCCGGGCTGATCCCGATCTTCTACTTCGTCTTCGGGCGGCGGAGCGTCGGCGCGGCAGAGGCTCATCAGCCGTAACCGGCGGTCTAGCGCGTGAAGTTCTGGTCGACGCGCCGCCACGTCTTGCCCGCGTCGACGGTCACGTACACGCTCCGGCCGTCGGGACCCGTGACGACCAACCAGGCGTCGCTGGCACCCGGAGCCAGGAGTTCGGGCGGGTCGCTCGTGACCAGCTCGGGCACGGCGACCGTCGTCCAGGTTCGGCCCTGGTCGGTTGTCCGCCGGACCACGACGCGCCCACCGCTCAGCGCCGTAGCCCAGCCGACGGTCGGGCTTGGGAACGCGGTAGCTACCTGCTGGCAGCCCCGAGCGATGTCCGCGGTCGAGGTCAGCGACCACTGCGCACCGTTGTCGGAGCTGAGGTACGTGCGTAGTTCGGTGCCGCCAGCCGCGCAATCCACGACCGGCTCGATCAGCGTTGTCCCGAAGATCGCCGGCACGCCGACGATGCTGCTGACCTTGCTACCTGGCAGCACGACGGCCTGCCAGTCACGTCCGGAGTCGGTGGTGACCTCAAGCGGCCCCGGGTAGTACGGCACGCCACCGAGCCAGCCGACGGCGCCGCCGGACTCGAACTCGACGACCCCGAGCCGCGGCAGTCCCTGGTTCAGCACCGCAACCGGTTGCCAGCTCGCGCCACCATCTGTGGTGTGGTACAGCGTCTCGGTCGGACCGGTCGGCTCGATGTCCGCAAGCCAGCCGACGTCGGGCGCCACAAACTGGACCACGTCGGTAGTCGCCGTGTTGATCACATGATCCGGCGCAGGGAAAGCCTGCCAGCTCCGGCCGCCGTCGCTGGTCCGGTAGAGCATCTCGTTGCGCACAGCGCTGAACGTGGCAACCCAGCCGTGGGTTCCGTTCAGGAAGAACATGCTGTCCGGGTATTCGTCTACGGGGACGCGCGGCCCGACGTCACGCACGACGGTGCCAGCGGCGGTCGCGGCGAGCAACTGCATGCCACCGGTTTCGGACCCGACCGTCACCAGGACCTGGTTCGGACCGCCCACGACGGCTAAGCCCACGGACTTGTGCGCGGGCTGGGTCAGCGGCCCCTTCGGTGTTATGAGTTTCTTTACCGGGACGCCAGGTGACGTCGCCGACGTGCCAGCCGACCGCGACGCTGCGCAGCCGGCCAGCAGCGTGACCAGGCCTGCGACACCCAGGATCGTTGCGCTTGCTCCCCGCATAGCCGCCTCCGCCCCTAAGACGTCGGCGCCGCCGCGATCGTTGTAACGGCCGCTACCGGACCGCGAGGGACTGCACGAAGTCAGCGATCTGCCGCAGCGTCGCGCACTCGCGCACCTGGGCGCACAGCGGGGCGTAGCGTTCCATCACCGAGTCGCCGGTGTTCCAGTACCGGCGCGGTTCCGGGTTGAGCCAGTACAGCTTGCCGACCCGCTCGCTCACCGTAGCGAGCGCCGCAGGTGCCGGATCGAGGTAGTTGGACCGCGCGTCCCCGACTACCAGGACAACCGTCCGCCGGGTAAAGTGCCGCGCGTGCTCGCTGGCGAACTCGCGCAGCACGTGCCCGTAGTCAGAGCTGCCGGTCCACCGAACGGCGCCGCGCGCCGCCTCCGCCTGGCTGAGCTGGCGGCCCGCCGCGCGGGCCTCGCCGACTAGCTCGGTAATGTCCGCGAGGCCGTCGACGAACGAGAACGCGCGCAGCCGGGACAGCCTGCTGTCCAGCGCGATGAGCAGGTTGAGGGTGAACCGGGAGAACGTGGCGACCGAACCCGACACGTCGCAGAGCACCACAATCTCCGGCTTGGGCGGCTGGGCTGGCTCGGTCCCGATCCGGAACGGCACCCCACCCGTGCCCATGGCCAGGTGGAGCGTCCGGCGCACCGACAGCCGTCGTCTCCGGTACTCCTGCTGCGCGAGGATCTTGCTCAGCCGGTGCGCGAGCGGACCGATGGCCGCGACCACGGCCTCCAGTTCGGCCGGGGATGCCGTCGCGATCTGCACGTCCTGTGCGAGCCGCACCCGCATGGTCGCGCTGACCGCGCGGGCGCCGCGGTCAGCGACCAGCGCCCGCCGGATCGCGGCCTGCAGTTCGGCGCGGAACCGGTCGATCGTCCGGTCCGCCTCGGCGCGGGCGAGCCGCTCGCCGATCGCGCCGGCGGCCGATCCGGGTTCGCTGCCCGAGCCGCCGGCCCC
>JASHSZ010000701.1 GCA_030040815.1 Streptosporangiaceae bacterium | reverse complement strand
GGCTGGCGCCGCGCGACGAGCTGGCCGCCGCGGCGCGGGTGGCCCCTGTGCTGCGGGCGGCGCGGGAGCTGCGGGCGTGGGTAGTGGCGCATTCGGCGGTCGCTGCCGACGGTCGGCTCGACCCTGCGGACGCCCTGGCGGCCGCGGATGCGCTGGAGCTCAGCAGCGACGAACTGGATGCGGCCTGGCAGGTGGTGGCAGTCGGCGACGCTAGCGCCGGTCAGCGTGCGCCGCAGAGCGACGTTACTCCGCTCGCCGCGGCGAGCGCGGAAGCCGTCCTTCGTGAGTGGGACGAGGCGCTGGCGGCGCTGCTTGCGGCCGAGGAACTGGACGGACTGGCTACTGCGCTCTACACGGTGGGCACACCGGTACGGATCGACGCGCTATTCGATGCCTACTCGGCCGCTGCAGGCTCGGCGAGCCAGGGCACGGCCGGGCGTGCGGAGCCGAGTGCCGATGAGACCGCCGCGCTGTCGCACGCGCTGGAGACGCTGGCCGACCTCGGCGTGGTCGAGCTCGGGACCGAGGACAGCACCGGCGGCCTCACGGTCGCGCTGTCCCCGCTCGGAGTGTGGGGCGTGCATCGCCGCCTGCTCGACCAGGGCTGGCACGTGCCGGTACTCGGCGCGGCGGACCGGGATGGCGCCGTCGGCCTGCTGACGACACTGGCGAGCTGTGATGCCGAGGATGGCGAGGCAAAGATCGGCGCGTGGCTGGTGAGCCGGTCCCCGAAGCAGGCCGCGGTCGAGCTGATCGCCGCGGCTGCCGACGGCACACCCGGCCTGCGCGGCGCGGCGTTCGCGGTGCTGGATCGGATCGGCACGCCAGCGGTGGCCGAGGTTCGGGCCGCCCTGGCCGAGCCGCTGCTGCGCGCTCACGCCGCGGTATGGCTGCACGAGCATGGCGAGGACGCCGAGCTCGGCCCGGCTGACCGGGCCTGGCTGCTGGTCGACCTGGGCGCTGGACTGCTCGAGGAGGCCGACCCGCGGGACGTGGTTGCGGAACTACTGCCGGACGTGGCGCCCGATGCCCAGGCCGAAATCGTGGCAGGCCTGTGGCAGGTCAGGCACCCTGCCGTGATCGACCTGCTGACCACGCTGAGCGAGCATCATCCCGACGGGGGCGTCGCCAGGGCGGCGCGCAAAGCCGCGTTCAAGGCCCGGTCTACGCGGGCCGGACACGGGCCTGCGGATTCGTAGACTTGATCAGCCGCCCGCGGCTGTAACCCGGCGCGCTCGTGCGTGGAGGAAGTAGTGAGCATCAGGCCCATCCGGCTGTTCGGCGATCCCGTCCTGCGGACCCCGGCAGAGCCAGTGACCAGCTTCGACGCGGAGCTGCGCAGGCTGGTGAAGGACCTCACCGACACCATGATGGACGCGCCGGGTGTCGGCCTCGCCGCCCCGCAGATCGGGGTGGGCCTGCGGGTCTTCACGTACTACGTCGACGACGTGGTCGGCCATCTGATCAACCCGACCCTGGAGCTGTCGGCGGATATCGAGGTGGACGACGAGGGCTGTCTTTCCTTCCCCGGTCTGTCGTACCCGACGCCCAGATCGCTGCGTACGGTGGCGACGGGCTTCACCGTGCACGGCGAGCCCATCACGCTGACTGGCAGCGGTCAACTGGCCCGGTGCATCCAGCACGAGACCGACCATCTGGACGGCGTGCTGTTCATCGACCGACTCGATACGGCCCAGCGCAAGCTGGCGATGAAGGAGATCCGGGCGTCCGAGTGGTGGGGTGAACCGGCCCCCGTGGTCAAGGTCTCACCGCACCCGACACGTGGCAAGGCCTTCTAGCACATGCGCCTGGCCTTCGCCGGCACGCCCGCCGCAGCCCTGCCCACGCTGGATGCGCTGCTGAAGTCGCGCCACGACGTGACCGCAGTGATCAGCAGGCCGGACGCAAAGGCAGGCCGCGGCCAGCTCCTCTCGACGAGCCCGGTAACCCGGCGCGCGGCGGAGGCGGGCGTCGAGGTGCTACGGCCAGACCGGCCCGGCGACCAGGACTTTCTCGACAGGCTGCGCAAGATCGGCCCCGACTGCTGCCCGGTGGTCGCGTACGGCGCCCTGCTCCCGCAGTCGGCGCTCGGCATCCCCCCGCACGGCTGGGTCAACCTGCACTTCTCGATCCTGCCGGCCTGGCGCGGTGCAGCGCCCGTCCAGCACGCGATCCTGCACGGTGACGACGTGACCGGCGCGACCACCTTCCGGATCGTCAGGGAACTGGACGCAGGACCTGTCTTCGGCGTGCTGACCGAATCGATCCGGCCGTCGGACACGGCCGGGCAGCTGCTGGACCGGCTCGCGGCGGCCGGTGCGGACCTTATGGTGGCCACGCTCGACGGGATCGAGTCCGGTGAGCTGCAGGCGCGCGAGCAGCCGCAGGACGGCGTGAGCCTGGCACCCAAGATGACCCCGGCCGACGCCAGGGTCGACTGGCGCACGCCGGCCATGGCAATCGACCGGCGCGTCCGGGCCTGCACGCCGGAACCGGGAGCGTGGACCGAGCTGAACGGCCTGCGGCTCAAGCTGTGGCCAGTCACGCTGGCCAGCGCCGACGTGCCGTCGCTCGGCCCAGGCGAGGTCCGCGCGCTGCGGGACCGGGTTCTCGTCGGCACCGCGACAGTGCCGGTCGGACTCGGTGACGTGCAGCCGCACGGCAAGCGGCGGATGTCGGCCGCCGACTGGGCCCGCGGCGCGCGGCTCGGCGGGCGCGCCGTGCTGGGCTGAGACGGGTGGCCTACGTGGAGCGGAGCACCCGCGCCGGCGGTTCCGGGGGGTCGGCCAGCCGGGATGCCGCGGGGGGTTCCGGGGGGTCGGCCAGCCGGGATGTAGCTGCGAGATCTCGCCGGGGCAGGTCGCCGTCGGAGCGGCGACGAGGTCGCGACCCGGCCCGGCGGGTGGCGCTTGACGTGCTGCTGGCGGTTGCGGAGCGGGACGCGTACGCGAACCTGCTGCTGCCGCGCCTGCTCGTGCAGCGCGGGCTGTCCGGCCGGGACGCCGCGCTCGCCACCGAGCTGAGCTACGGGACGCTACGCGGCCGCGGTACGTATGACGCGATCCTCGCCGTCTGCACCGACCGGGATCTTGACGCGCTCGATCCGGTGGTCCGGGAAGTCCTGCGGCTGGGCGCGCATCAGCTGCTGGCCACCAGGATCCGGCCGTACGCGGCGGTGACAACGTCGGTGAGCCTGGTGAAGGATACCGCCGGCCCGCGGCCGGCTGGGCTCGTCAACGCCGTGCTGCGGCGGGTAGCCAGCCGGGACCTGGCCGGCTGGCTGGAGATCGCCGCGCCAGCACGAGCCGCGGACCCGGCCGGTTACCTCGCCGTGCGGTACAGCCATCCGCGCTGGATCGTCGAGGCGCTGTCGGCGGCGCTCGGCGCGGCCGACAGCAGCGAGCCGCAGTTGGAGGCGATGCTCGCCGCTAACAACGAGCCGCCGGCCGTGCACCTGTGCGCGCCGCCAGGCCTGGCTAGTCGCGACGAGCTGATAGCGGCAGGCGGCGCCCCAGCGCGTTGGTCGCCGTTCGGCGCGTACCTGGCCGAGGGCGACCCGGTAGCCGTGCCCGCCGTCGCTGCGGGTCGGGCCGGCGTGCAAGACGAGGCGAGCCAGCTCGCTGCGCTCGCGATAACGGTTGTGCCGGTGACCGGGCCGGATGAGTCGTGGCTCGACGCATGCGCAGGCCCGGGCGGCAAAGCCCGCCTGCTGGCCGCCCTTGCTACCGGAGGCGGTGCCAGGCTCGTGGCCGCGGAGATACGCGAGCACCGTGCGCGGCTCGTCGCCGGTGCGTTGGCCCGCTCTGGATCGTGCCGTGTGGTGGTGGCCGACGGCGCCACGCCGGCCTGGGGGCGCGGCCGCTTCGACCGGGTGATCGTCGACGTGCCCTGCACCGGCCTCGGCGCCCTGCGGCGGCGGCCCGAGGCTCGCTGGCGCCGGACGCCCGCGGACATCGCGGCGCTGGGCGGTCTGCAGCGCGAGCTGCTGTCCGCCGCGCTGGACGCCGCGAGACCAGGTGGTGTCGTGGGCTACGTCACCTGCTCGCCGCACCTCGCCGAGACCCATGACGTGGTGGCCGACGTGCTAGCGCGGCGCGGCGACGCCGATGTTCTCGACGCTCCTCGGGTGCTGGCGGAGGTACCGGACACCCGGTCCGGCCCGGACGGGTACTACGTGCAGTTCTGGCCCCACAGGCACGGCACCGACGCGATCTTCCTGGCGCTGCTGCGACGGCGATAACCAACCTGCCGAGGGCCGCAGGCTTTCGCCCTGGGTCCCCGGCAGCTTGGGGCGTGTCTTGACGGCGCTAGGAGCCGACGAAGGCTATTCCGAGCGGTGTGCCATCCAGTGTGGCGGTGCCACCCGCCGGCTCCGGCGGCACGCCAGGCGGGCCGCCTGATGGTGCCGACCACGGTGTTGGTCGCCGGGCTGATGACGGTGATGTCGCCGTTCAGGATGTTGCCGACCCAGACCTGGGAGCCGTCCGGTGTTTGGTCAGTTCGGGCACGAGCCTTGCTCGATCCATCCGCAGTCAGGCGTTGAATCAACCGACGGGTTAATGGCTGGGAATGGCATGATGAAAAATTAAAAAGTATGAAACATCGTTTAATGACTGGCGGCTGGCCGGTCAGCTCCAGAACCCGCTAGGCGGTCAGCCGGTCAGCTCCCGAGCCCCGCGGCCAGCGACCTGACCCGAGCCGATGTCCGCGCGCTTGCCGTGCGCGTAGCCGGCGCCGTAACCGCTGCCGCTGTAAGTCACCCGCGCCGTCCTGGTGTGCGGGTAGGCGTGCGCCACTTGCTGGCGGATCACCACCGCGCGGTCGGCTAGCACGAGTGCTGCGTGTCCGGCCCCACCGCGGGGAGCGGCGACAGACTGCTCGGCGTCTCGCTCCGCGGCCCGGACCCTGGCGATCACCGCCGCTGCGAATCCCAGCAGCCAGCTTCGACGCCACGCACGGGCGCTGCCAGTGCCGTCGGCTCTCGTGGCCGCCGGGACGTCCGCGGCCACCAGGCCGTGCCACATCTGCACGAGCACCGACGTGCACAACACGTCCGCTCGCTCGATGTCGGATGCGTAACCGAACACGTGCACCCGCTGGCCGGCCGGCGACGGCAGCAGGATGCACTGGCATCGCATGGCCGCAGCGAGCCCGCAGAGCAGGTGCGCCTGCACCCTGGCCCACGGGTTGTAGAGCTGCACGATCCGGCTGGCCGGCTTGTCGGTCTCGGGCCGCCGCGCGGCCAGCAGCGCCCGGTCGATGCCGTACTTTGCCATCAGCTCCGCCGCCTTAGCGGTCAGCGCCTGCGCCTCCGCCACGGTGACGCCCTCAGCCTCGGCCTTGGCCAGCAGCTTGCGGACCCGGTCCAGCAGGCGGTCGGGCGTGTCGCGGCTCGTCGTCGCGGTCGGTGCCGGCATCGATCGCCTCCCTGCTCGGCGGCTGCGGTTAGAACCTAGCGGCATCGGCTGACAGCGGGATGGAACCTCGCCGCGCAGTGGGCACGGGCTCGCAGGCACGGGCCGCTGCCGACCGGACCGGCGTTCCCTAGAATTGGCGTCAGCATGAGCATTCAGATGGCGCCAAGCCTGCTGGCGGCCGACTTCGCCCGGCTCGCGGACGAGGCGTACGCGGTCGCCGATACCGCCGACTGGCTGCACGTCGACGTGATGGACGGACACTTCGTGCCGAACCTTACTATCGGCCTGCCCGTGGTCGAGGCACTCGTGCGACACGCCCGGCTGCCCCTCGACTGCCACCTGATGATTGAGAATCCCGATCGCTGGGCGCCTGGGTACGCCGAGGCCGGGGCGCGCAGCGTGACCATCCACGCCGAGGCAGCATCCGCGCCGATCCGGACGCTGCGTGCCATCCGGTCGGCAGGCGCGCGGGCAGGCCTGGCGTTCAACCCGGCCACCTCGGTGCTGCCATACGCGGACCTCCTGCAGGAGATCGACATGGTGCTGCTGATGACCATCGAGCCCGGTTTCGGCGGCCAGGAGTTCATGGACTACCTGCTGCCGAAGATCCGGGAGGCCAGGGAGCTGATCGCGGCGCACGGCAACGAGATCTGGCTCCAGGTGGACGGCGGTGTCAGCGAGCAAACCATCGGGCGCTGCGCCGAGGCGGGTGCCGACATGTTCGTGGCTGGTTCAGCGGTCTTCGGCGCGGAGGATCCGGCGGACGCGGTCAGGATGCTGCGCCAGCTCGCCGTGACCGGCGCCGCGGCGGCGGCGGAGGGGCAGATCAGCGGCCGTGGCTAGTCGCACCGAGAGCGGCTGACGTCGTGACCCGCCGTCTGGTGATCGCGGGCAGGCCGGCGTGAGCCCCCGCGCCACCGAGGAGCGCGCCGAGGTCCAGCTGACCAACCTCGACGAGGAGCTCTTCGCCGGCGCGCAGGCGACCAAGCGGGACCTGGTCGACTATCTGGATGCGGTTCGCGAGCCGTTCATCCGGGTCCTGACGGACCGGCCCTTGTCGGTGATCCGGGTGCTTCGCGGCCAGCAGCCATTCATGCAGAAGAACGTGCCGACGTACACGCCGGACTTCGTGCGGACGGTCACGGTCTGGGCGGAGAGCTCGCATCGTGAGGTGTCCTACGCGCTCTGCAACGACCGGCGCACGCTGCTGTGGTTCGCTAACCAGCGGGCGGTCGAATACCACCCGACGCTGGCGCGGGTCGACCGTTGGGACAGCCCGGATTTCCTGGTCCTGGACATCGACCCGCCGCCGGACGGCGCGTTCGACCTGGTGGTGCACGCAGCCGAGCTCGTGCGCGATGCGCTCGCGTCGGCTGGCCTGGCGGGCGCGGTGAAGACCAGCGGTGCCAAGGGCGCGCACGTGTTCGTGCCGCTGTCGGCCGGGCAGCCGAGCACGGACGCGGCCGCGGCGACCAGAGCGATCGCGGCCAGGGCAGAGCGCCTCGCGCCCGACCTGGCGACCACCGTGTTCGTCAAGGCCGACCGCGGCGGGCGGGTCTTCCTGGACGCCACGAGGGCCTTCGGCGCTACCGTGGTCGCTGCCTACAGCCCGCGCGCGCGGCCGGGAACGCCGGTGTCCTTCCCAGTCAGCTGGGCGGACCTGGCACAGGTGCAGCCCGCCGATTTCACCATCCGGACCGCGCCAGGTCTGCTCAGCGGCCGGGACCCCTGGGCGGACTCGCTGCCGCGGCCGCAGCGGCTGCCGGCTGACCTCGTCGCTGAAGGACACGCGATCCCGGTAGCCCGGGTGGCGGCGATGCATGAGGGCAAGCGCCGGGCCCGCGCTCGCCGCGGACAGCGCACCGAGGCTG
>JASHSZ010000700.1 GCA_030040815.1 Streptosporangiaceae bacterium | reverse complement strand
GCCGACATCGGCTCGCCCTGGGAGCCGGTCGAGATCAGCACGATCTGGTCGGGCGGCATCTCCTCGGCCTCTCTGAGGTCGACGAGCAGGCCGCCGTGGACGGAGGGCACTTTCAGGTACCCGAGGTCGCGGGCCACCCCCATGTTTCGGACCATGGACCGGCCGACGAGAGCGACCTTGCGGCCGTGCTCGGCGGCCGCGTCCATGATCTGTTGCACCCGGTGCACGTGGCTGGCGAAGCAGGACACGATAATCCGCTGCTCGGCGGCCGCGAACACGTCGGACAGCACCGGGCCGATCTCGTGCTCGGACGTGACGACGCCCGGCACCTCGGCGTTGGTTGAGTCGGAGAGCAGCAGATCAACCCCCTCGGTCCCGAGCCGGGCGAAGCCGCCGAGGTCGGTGAGCCGCCCGTCCAGCGGCAGCTGGTCCATCTTGAAGTCGCCGGTGTGCAGGACCAGGCCGGCGGGCGTCCGGATGGCGACCGCCAGCGCGTCCGGGATGGAGTGGTTGACCGCGAGGAACTCGAGCTGCCAGGGACCGAAGGACGAGCGCGTGCCAGCCTCGACCTCAACATCAATCGGGGTGAGCCTGTGCTCGGTGAGCTTGCTGCGGACCAGCGCGAGCGTCAGGCGTGACCCGATGACCGGGATGTCGCCCCGCTGCCGCAGCAAGAAGGGCACGCCGCCGATGTGATCCTCGTGAGCGTGCGTCAGCACGAGCGCGTCGATCTGCTCCATGCGCCCGTCGAGGCTGGAGAAGTCCGGCAGGATCAGGTCCACACCGGGCTGGTCCTGGTCGGGGAACAGCACGCCGCAGTCCACCACGAGCAGGCGACCGTCGTACTCGAAGACCGTCATGTTGCGGCCGATCTCACCGAGGCCGCCGAGGCCGACCATGCGCAAGCCGCCAGCTACAAGCGGGGGCGGCGGCCCCAGCTCGGGGTGCGGGTGACTCACGGAAGCTTGACTCCGCCCGCTGTCAGGTCCGCCCTGAGCTGCTCGATCTCGGCAGGGGTGGCGTCGGCCAGCGGCGGCCGGACAGAGCCGCCGGGCAGGCCGAGCATCGTCAGCGCGGCCTTGGTGGTGATCACGCCCTGGGTGCGCGTCATCCCGGTATACACCGGCAGCGCCGCCCGGTGGATCGCCAGCGCGTCCCCGATCCGGCCCGCGAGGTAAGCGTCGATCATCTCGTGCAGCCGGTCACCGATTACGTGCGCGTGCACGCTGACGTAGCCGACAGCGCCGACCGATAGCCACGGCAGGTTCACCGGATCGTCGCCGCTATAAAACGCCAGATCCGTGCGCGCCATCACCCAGGACCCGGCCAGCAGGTCCCCCTTAGCGTCCTTGACGGCCACGATTCGCGGGTGCTCACCGAGCCTCACCAGCGTTTCGGTGGCGATCGGTGTCCCGGTCCGGCCGGGAATGTCGTACAGCATGACGGGCAGCCCGGTGGCGTCGGCCACCTTCGTGAAGTGCGCCAGCAGCCCATTCTGCGGTGGCTTGTTGTAGTACGGCGTAACCACCAGCAGCGCGTGCGCGCCTGCAGCCTCGGCCTGCTGTGCCAGCTCGCAGGTGTGCACGGTGTCGTTGGTGCCCACGCCCGCGACGATGGTTGCGCGGTCACCGACCGCTTCCAGCACCGCGGCAAGCAGCCTGGTCTTCTCTTCGTCGGATGTGGTCGGCGACTCACCAGTGGTACCGCTGATCACCAGGCCGTCGTTCCGCATGTCGGTGACCAGGTACTCGGCAAGCCGCGCGGCGCCGTCGTAGTCGACGGCTCCATCGGAGTCCATGGGCGTGACCATCGCGGTGAGCGCCCGCCCGAACGGAACGTTCGCCTGCCGGCCAGCCAGAGTTGCTGTCTCGCTCATAGGCAAACGCTACCGGCTCCGGCTGCGCCAGTGCAGCGCGGCGCGGCGCTGACGCGGTTTGGCGGGCGGCGTGAACTCGGGGGTACTCGCGCCGCCCGCCTCTTCCTAGCTATCGGAAGCATTGCACATTGTGTTACTAGGCGAGTGCGATACGTGAAGAGCAACCGCGGAGGGAACGAGGTCGTTGCCGTCGGCAGCCGCTCGCCGATCCCGGCCGGCGTGTCGCTGCGCGCCGCACTGAGCCCACGGCGGGACAATCATGTGCAGGCCCCTCCAGGTATGGGATGGAGGGGCCAGATGCTGTTACCGCGACAACCGCCGGTATCTGCACGGGGGGACGACCCTCCAGGACCCCGCGTTGCCTGCTGGTGGGTTCCGGACCGGGTGCGACGCTCGACGGACAGCCGCCGCCTGCGGCGCCCTGCGTGCTCACCGATTGTGCCCGCGCGGCCGGCCCGCTGCGATAAGCTGCCGCCAGCCCAGGGGGATCTGTACCCAGGGCGGCGCAGTGCGCAGCGAAGCCGGTGTGATCCCGGCGCTGTCCCGCAACGGTGATGCCTCCACTGGAGGACGAGCCCGGACGCCTGGCCCGCGCCAACGACCTGTCCTCGGAGGAAGGGCGGCTCGTTCGATGCCCGGTCGGCGTCGCAGCGAAGCGCACTTCGTCCTCCCCGATACCGGAGGATGATCATGCGGGCAATCACCCGTACGCGGTCGGCCGTGGTGGCCGCCGCACTCATCGCGGCCGCCTGTGCGGCCTGCAGCAGTTCCCCGAGCCAGAGCGGCTCCGCTGGCACCGGCTCGGCCGGCGCTGGATTCCCCGTCACCGTCACCACCGCCGCCGGCAAGACTCACCTCGCCTCGCGGCCAGACGCCATCATCTCCCTGTCCCCAACCGTCACCGAGATGCTCTATGCGATCGGCGCCGGCAAGCAGGTCAAGGCCGTCGACGACTACTCGGACTACCCCAAGGGCACGCCGATGACGAAGCTGTCCGGCTTTGAGCCGAACGCCGAGGCGGTCGCCGCCTACAACCCGGACCTGGTGATCATCTCCAACAACATCGACGGCATCACCGCCAAGCTCACCGCGCTGTCCATCCCGGTGCTCGATCTGCCGGCCGCCGCTGACGTGTCCGGCGTCTACGCCGAGATCACCGAGCTCGGCGAGGCCACCGGTCACGTCGCGCAGGCGCAGACGGAAGATCAGAAGATCCGTGCAGACATCGCCGCCATCGTCAAGTCCGAGCCGAAGCACTCGAAGCCGGTGACGTATTACTACGAGCTCGGCGCTAACCCGTACTACTCGGTAACCGACTCGACCTTCATCGGGAGCCTGCTCTCCTTGCTCGGCATGAAGAGCATCGCGGACAGCGCGACCGGCGCGGCCGCTGCCGGCGGCTACCCCGAGCTGTCGCCGGAGTTCATCCTCAAGTCCAACCCCGACTACATCCTGCTGTCCGACACCGGTGATAACGGCGGCCAGAGCCTCGCGTCCGTAACCGCCAGGCCCGGCTGGTCCGCGCTGACCGCGGTGCAGGACAAGCACGTCATCGCGCTCAACGCCGACATCGCCTCGCGCTGGGGCCCGCGCATCGTGCAGTTGCTACAGACCGTCGCCAACGCGGTGAAGTCCGGCTCATCATGACCGTGACGAAGCCGAGGACCCGCCGGGCCGGGGCCGCCGCTGGCGCGGAGGCTGACCGGCCCGGTAAGGCTCCTGCGGCCGAGTCGGCGTCCAGTGCCCCGGCCGGCCTCCGGCCGGCCGGGGCACTCGCACTCGGCGGCAAGCGCCAGGGCGGCGACCCAAACGGCGCAGTCACCATCGGGCGGATCAAGCCGGGCCGTGCCATCACGGTCGCGAGCATCGTCCTTCTGATCGCGGTCATCGTCGGCACAGCCGTCGGCCCGGCCGACTTGTCGCCGCTGCAGGTACTCGACGCGATCGCGACGAAGCTGCCCTGGCACGGCCACCCGGCCGTGCCAGCCCTGGACAGCGCCATCGTCTGGCAGATTCGACTGCCCCGGGTCGTGCTCGGGGTTCTCGTCGGCTCGATGCTGGCCGGAGGCGGCGCGGCGTACCAGGGCGTCTTCCGGAACCCGCTCGCCGACCCGTACCTGCTCGGCGTCGCTGCCGGGGCCGGGCTCGGCGCCACGATCGTCGTGGTGTCGGGCGCGAGCCTGGCGCTCACCCCGCCGGCCGCCTTCGTGGGCGCGGTCGGCGCCGTAACGCTCACGTATCTGCTTGGCGCCCGCGCGGGCCGCGGCGGGGAGCCGCCCACGGCCGGCGGCGGCACCAGTTCGATCCTGCTCGCCGGCATCGCGGTGGCGGCGCTGCTCACGGCGTTCCAGACCTACCTGCAGCAGCAGCACACGCAGACGCTGGCGTACGTCTACGCCTGGATCCTTGGCGGCCTGTCGGCTGCGACCTGGTCGGAGGTCTGGCTGATCCTGCCCTACGTAGCGCTGGCGGCGGTCGCGCTGGTGGCCCACCGCCGGCTGCTCGACGTGCTGCGGGTCGGCGAGACCGAAGCAACCAGCCTCGGCGTGGACGTTGCGAGGCTACGGCTGACGATCGTCATCGCCGCCACCCTGGGCGTCGCGGCCGCGGTGTCGGTCAGCGGCCTGATCGGCTTTGTCGGCATCATCGTGCCGCACGCCGTCCGGCTGACCGCCGGTCCGAGCTACCGGGTGCTGATGCCGGTTTCGATGATCGGCGGTGCCGCATTCCTCGTGCTCGCCGACGTCGTGGCCCGGACAGCCCAGGCCCCGGCCGAGGTTCCCATCGGGGTCATCACCGCGCTGATCGGAGCGCCGTTCTTCCTATTCGTGCTCCGGTCCCGCCGGGCAAGGCAGGCGGAATCGTGATCAGCTTCGACCAGGTCACGGTTCGCTACGGCGCCTGTCTGGCGCTCGACGCGGTTGCCGGCCAGGTCGCCGATGGGGAATGGCTGGCCCTCATCGGCCCGAACGGCGCGGGCAAGACGACGCTGCTCGGTGCGATCACCCGGCTGCTGCCCTACGAGGGCGTGATCACCGTCGGCGGCAAGACGGTCACCGGCCTGCGCAGGCGCGAGCTGGCGAGGCTCATCGCCTACGTGCCGCAGCGACCGGTGCTGCCGCCCGATATGACCGTGACGGAGTACGTGCTGCTCGGTCGGACTGCGCACATCGGCTACCTGGGCACGGAGTCCGGCGCGGACCGGCGAGTCTGCGGCGCTGCGATCGGCCGGCTCGATCTCGGCGCGATGGCCGACCGCGCGCTGCGCGCCATGTCCGGCGGCGAACTGCAGCGGGTCGTGCTCGCCCGGGCCATCGCCCAGGAGGCGCCAGTGCTACTCCTGGACGAGCCGACAAGCGCGCTTGACCTCGGTCGCCGCGTCGACGCGCTGGAGCTCATCGACGAGGTGCGCCGGGAGCGGTCCCTGACCGTGCTGTCGGCGATTCACGACCTGACCCTTGCGGGCCAGTTCGCCGATCGGCTCATGCTGCTGTCGGGCGGCCGGATCGCCGTCACCGGCAGGCCCGCCGATGTGCTCACCGATGCCGTCCTGACCAGCCACTTCGGTCCCAACGTCGAGGTGCTGGCCACCGACACCGGGGACATCGCAGTCGTCTCCCGCCGCGCTCGGCGATAGGCAGATCGTACCCGTGGATGCCTCGTTGCTATTGCTCCAGCACTAGCAACGGGCCACCCATGCGAGCATGATCGCGATCTCAGGCGGCTGCGGGCTCCGAATAGGCGAGCCACCGCGGGTCGCGTCCCGAACTTGTCACCACGCCGAAGTCAGCGAAGTGCACATGGTGCGCGGGGCCGGGCCGGGATAACGCCCGACATCCGGGGGAGCCAGAGCCGTGATGCGCACCGGGCTGTTGTCTAGGTGCAGTCACGTGCCGTGCTCATGTCGAGGACCTGGCATGAGCCCAGAGCGCTCTCATCGGACCGGCCACACCTCATCGAGATCAGCCAGCGCCCCCTCGCCGACTCCTGAGCCGGTCCGGCAGGTCCACCCGGCTTAGGCCGCTGGCGTCAGATAATTTGCCCACTGCGGG
>JASHSZ010000699.1 GCA_030040815.1 Streptosporangiaceae bacterium | reverse complement strand
CCGTCGGCGGGGCCGCCCCCGTGCGCCCCGCCGTCAGCCGAACCCGCGCTGCCGCTGTCGGCCGGAGCCGCGGACTCGCAATCCTCGGCGCCAGCGCTGCCGCTCAGCCCGCTGTCAGCCGGGCCTTGGTCCTGCGCCGCACCCTCAGCCCGGCCGCCCTCGTCCGCGTGGCCTTCGTCTGGACCGCCGCTGGCCGGGCCGACGTCGCCGCTTCCGCGCATTGCATCTCCTCAACCTCGCCATCAAGTTTGCTTGGCAAACTAGTTGGCGTCAACTCAAGCGGGTGATTTGCGCCCGACCGGACCGCTAGCCAAGGATGATCTGGTGAGCGCCGCCGAACTGCCGGACGCCGCGAGCTGGTGCGCGGGCGTGCGGCGCGTCGCGGTCCTCACCGGCGCGGGCATCTCGACCGACAGCGGCATCCCTGACTTCCGCGGACCGTCCGGGCTGTGGACCAGGGATCCGGCGGCCGAGAGGATGGCCACGTACCAGGCCTACGTCGGCGACCCCGCCGTTCGCCGGCGCTCCTGGCAGGCCAGGCTCGCGCACCCGGTGTGGACGGCTGAGCCCAACGCCGCTCACCTCGCGCTGGCCCGGCTCACCGACGGCGTGGATACCTGGATCATCACGCAGAACATCGACGGCCTGCATCAGCGCGCCGGCGCACGCAGCGACCGCGTGCTCGAAATGCACGGCACCATGTACGGCGTCGTCTGCGTCGGCTGCGGCGCCAGGACCGCAATGGCCGATGCACTGGCCCGGGTGCGAGCCGGCGAGGACGATCCACCGTGCGCCGACTGCGGCGACATCCTCAAGTCGGCCACCGTGATGTTCGGCCAGGCCCTCGACCCAGCAGTGTTGGCCAAGGCTGGCGCGGCGGCGCAGGCGGCCGACCTGTTCCTCGCTATCGGCAGCACCCTCATCGTCGAGCCCGCCGCGTCACTGTGTGCGGTCGCGGTCCGTTCGGGCGCGCTCCTGGTGGTCGTGAACCGCGACCCAACCCCCTACGACCGGATCGCCACTGCGGTGATCCGGCAGCCGATCGGGACGGCGGTCCCGGCCATCGCGGCGCGGCTCCTGGCCGGCTCGGCCGATCGGGACCACCGCACCTGACGTATGCAATCGCGCCTAGTCAGGGCACGACCGCGACCGGCCACTTCCCGGCCCGCACCAGGCGCACCGCGAGCGAGCCGACGAAGCGGTGCCCGGCGTGCGCGGAGGCGCCGACGACGATCAAGTCCGCGCGGACCTCGTCCGCGATCCGGCGGATCTCGGAGAAGGGATCACCGCGCGCGGCTACAAACGTGATGGAGATGCCGAACTCGACCCCAAATTTCAGAGCCCGCCGTTGCATGTCCTCAGCAGTGGCCCGGAACGCCTCATCTCTCGCGACGGCCAGGGACGCCCCGGCTGGACCCGCCGCGCCCATGGAGGCAATCGGCGACACGAACACCGCCACGAGCCGGGCGCGCTGCCGGCGCGCGAGCCCTGCCGCGTACCAGCCGGCCCGGCTGGACGTGGTCGAGTCGTCGACGCCGACGACGATGACCGAAGGCCCGTCGGTGCCCAGCTCGAAGTCGCCGGCCTCGCCCGGCGCACCGTCCATAGCCCCGCAGTCTAGGGCGTCCGACCGGATCAGTGGCGAGCTCGATCGGGTGTCTGGCCGAGGCTTCTCGCCTTGACCGCGGCGCGGCATCTCGGGTGGCTCGCAGTGGCCGGATCATACGATGTGCCTGGCCGATCCCGACTATCCGGAGTCGTCGTGACAAAGTCCACCGAGCCTGAGACGGCCGCACCAGCGCCGCTGCCTGCCTGGCGCGTCCTTGACATGTCGCAGGCCATCTCCGGGCCTTATGCGGCGCGCATCCTCGCCGATCTGGGGGCGGACGTGCTGCGAGTGGAGGGCCCGCGCACCGACGTCACCCAGCACTTCGGCGCGGTGCGGGATGGCCGCAGTGGCATGTACGCCCAGATGAACGCCGGCAAGCGCAGCGTCGGCGTCGATCTCGCCGCGCCGGGCGCTGTCGACCTCATCCGCCGCCTTGCGACCACGGCAGATGTACTCATCGAGAATTTCCGGCCGGCCGTGATGGAGCGGCTCGGCCTAGGCTATGAGCGGCTGTCAGCGGCCAATCCTCGGCTGGTCGTGCTGTCCATCACCGGCTTCGGCCCAGACTCAGCGCGGCGCGCGCTGGCCCCCGTCATCCACGCCGAGTCCGGGCTGTTGTCCAGGCAGGCCGAGCTCGACGGACGCGCGCCGACGGACCTGCCGCTGGCGCTCGCGGACACCGTGACCGGACTGCACGCTGCCATCGCCGTGCTCGCCGCACTGCATCAGCGCGACGTCTCCGGCCGCGGCCAGCACATCGGCGTCAGCATGCTGGCGGCCGTCGCGGCCAGTGACGATCACGCACACGCGGCCATCGACGGCAACACCGAGCCGTACTCATCTCGCGGCACCATCTGGGCCGCACCCGGCGGACCGCTGCTGATCGCCGCGCCGCCTAAGCACGCCTGGGTGATGCTGTCCCGGCGCGGCATCATCAGCGACCCGGCGCCAGCCGGCAGCGACATGTCGGCCAAGGCACGGCTACGGCAGCAGGCGATCCAGGACTGGATGAACGGCTTCACCGACCGCGCCAGCCTGCTCGCCGAGTTGGAGAGGGCAGGAATCGCCTGGGCGAACCTCAACGAGAGCACCGACGTCTTCACCGAGGGCGCACACACGGCCCGGCTACCCGGCACCAACCGCCAGGTTGTCGCCATGCCCTACCAGTTCTCGGCAGCGTCCGCCGCGGTCCGGCGGGGCGTCGCCCGGCGCGGCGAGCACAACGCCGACGCGCTCACCGATTGGCTCGGCCTCGATGCCGAGGCTATCCAGGCGCTGGAGGCAGACGGCGTGCTGATTGACGGCGAGGCCGACTAGGTCCCGTCGGCTCGGCTGCTCGTCGGGGCGGGCGCCTGGGCGTCCGATCGGTACGGGTGCCAGCGCACGATCCGGAATCCGTACTGCACGGCACGCGCGACGCCGTCCCGGTCGAAGCTGCCGTCCGGACCGCGCTGAATGCCCACCATCCTGGCCGCGGTCGGGTTGCCGGCTGCCATCGTCGCGAGCAGCGACCGAACCTCGTCAACGTCGCTGACCAGCTCGGGTGTCGCGGCGAGGTCTCTGCCGCGCAGTCGGATCCGCACTCGCGTGCCGCTGACGAGGTTGAGTTTCCACTTGCCGCCGCCGGGCGTCAGCAGCGCGTCGCCGTCCCGCACGTAGCTCAGCGGCTGCCGATACGTCCTGCCGGTCTTGCGGCCGATGATGAAGGCGAGCATCAGGTTGCGGCCCAGCGGCGTCGGCACCGGCAGGCCGAGTATGAACCGCATCGGGACGTTCACAATTTTGAAGACACGGGCCTGCACGCGGCGACTCAGCGGCGGCTTGGTGTTCTCGGGCATCGCAGCTAACTCCTCCTCGTAGCGGTCGGTTAATTCCGATCGCTCATCCCTGGTCCTCGGCCAGCCCGGCCCACGGCAGTCCCCCATTCGCTCCGCCGACGTTGCCGGCTAGCCGGTCCAGCACGTCGCCGAGTGCGACAAGCTCCGGGTCAGTGAATCCGCGGCGCAGTTGCTGATCGAAGGCAACCGCCGCGCCGGCCAGCCGTGCGAACGCGGCCTCGCCGGCGTCGGTCAGGCGCACGACATGGATCCGGCGGTTGGCCTCGTGCCGCTGCCTCGTGATCAGGCCGTCGGCCTCCATCGCATTGAGGTGGTGAGTCAGCGTCGCTTCCGTGATCCCGACCGCCTCGGCCAGCTCGCGCTGGTTTGCCAGTTGCTGGGTCTTGATGTTGAGCAGGACGAGCCAGACCGGCAGCGAACCGCCCGCTGCGGCGAGCGCGTCGTCGAAGGCGCGGCTGACGACCCTCGTCGCCTGGGCTAGGTGCAGACCGATGGGAATGCGCGCTGGCCTCATAACCAGGAGCGTACCACGAAAAGATCGAAGCCTAATTATTTGACCTCTAACTTTCGCCCTGTCGGGGTCTGACAATGACAGTTAGCCTGCGAGAAGTGATGACCGCTGGCCACGAGCGCGCAGTCAGTGCGTACGGATGAGGCTCGGCGGGAGCCACCCATCAGCATCGGGTTGCCTCGCGAAGGACGGCGCACAGCCGGGCGACCGCGGTGCTGTACGTGTGGGCCGGCGGCGTCGCGTAGCCGACCACGAGGGCCGGACCAAGGGCCGGCTCCCCCGCCCGGCTGGCCGCCAGCCCCTGCAGCGTGAGCCCGCG
>JASHSZ010000698.1 GCA_030040815.1 Streptosporangiaceae bacterium | reverse complement strand
GCGGCGCTGACCGGCCGCCCGCGCCCGGTCTGCGCCGGATCCCGGCCGGCTGGCCTCATCGGCATCGGTCGCGCCGCTCGCCGACTCCGACCATGCCGACCAGGCGGGCCAGTCGGCTGCGCCTCGGCCGCGGGCCCGGAAGCTCGCGCGCATCCGCTCCTGGGTCTGTCGCGCCTCTTGCCTGATCCGCCGCGCATCGTCGCTTCCGGCCTGGTCAGCGGCGTCGGCTCGCGGCGTATCGCCGTCCGCCGGGCGCTTGCTGCCCGCGGCGCGGGCAGTCGTGCTGCCTGATGTGCGGAACTCCCGAGCGGCCGAGGCCAGCTCCTCCCTGATGCTGCGGACGGTATCCCTGACATCGACGGATATCTCCCGCGCCACGTCCCGAAGTGACTCGGTGAGCTCGTCCTCCAGGTCGGCGAGGTCGCCGAGCCGGGCCCGGATCTCTTCGCGGCCCTTCTCGGTGATGCTGTAGACCTTCTTCCCGTCCACTTCCTCGTGAGTGACCAGGCCGTCCTCTTCCAGCCTGGCGAGCCGGGGATAGATGGTGCCGGGGGAAGGGGCGTAGATGCCCATGAAGCGGTCCTGCAGCAACCGGATGACCTCATAGCCGTGCCGCGGAGCCTCGTCGAGGAGCTTGAGCAGGTACAGGCGGAGCCTGCCGTGCCGGAAAACTGGGCTCACTGTAACCTCACCGCCTGCCTTGACCTCCGCGGCAACGCAGCTTCTGCCCGCAGATCGTACTCGGTGTCAATACGATATGTCGCGTCAGCCAAAAGTCAAGATGTATCGTGATCTCCTGGCAGGGACACCCGGGCCAGCCCGAGCGCGGCCAGGCGGCTCAGTCGTCCGGCTCGTCTTCTAGCCGCGCCAGCCAGCTGGCCAGCAGGTCAACCACCGACTCCGCGTCCGGGTGCTCATCGACAAAGTCCCGGAGCCGCTCGGCCAGCCAGCCGAGAGCTACGTGGTCGGAGCCACGCCGCTCTTCGAGTTCCTCGATGCCCCGGTCGGTGAAATACACGCGGTCAGCCGATCCGTGGGAACACCGCGTCGAGGATCGCAGCCTGCTCGGCCGCGTGCGCCTTGGCCGAGCCGGACGCCGGGGCCGAACTCGCTGGCCGGGACACGACGCCGAGTGGCCTGCCGAGGATGCCCGGCAGGTGCATGGCCATGAACGGCCAAGCGCCCATATTCGCCGGCTCCTCCTGGACCCACATCACCTCGGCCGCCGGGTAGCGCGCGAACTCGGCCCCGAGCTCCGCAGCCGGAAGCGGGTACAGCCGCTCGACCCGGACCAGCGCCGTGTCGGTAGCCCCGGCGGCACGCCTGCGCTCGGCCAGGTCGTAGTACATCTTGCCGGAGCACAGCAGCGCGCGGCGGACGGCGGCCGGGTCGGTGGACTGCGCGTCGCCGAGCACAGGCGCGAACGAGCCGGACGTGAAGTCCGCCGTCTTCGAGACCGCGGCCTTGAGCCTGAGCAGAGACTTGGGCGTGAACACGATGAGCGGCTTCACGCGGCCGGACAGCGCCTGCCACCGCAGCAAGTGGAAGTAGTTCGCGGGCGTGCTCAGCATCGCCACGGTCATGTTGTCCTGCGCACACAACGACAGGAACCGCTCGACCCGCGCGGACGAGTGGTCTGGTCCTTGCCCCTCATAGCCGTGTGGCAGGAGCAAGACGACGCCGGATCGCTGGCCCCACTTCTGCTCGCCCGCGCTGATGAACTCGTCGATGATCGTCTGCGCGCCGTTCACGAAGTCGCCGAACTGCGCCTCCCAGCACACCAGCGCATCCGGCCGGGCAACGGAGTAGCCGTACTCGAAGCCCACCGCCGCGTACTCCGACAGCAGCGAGTCGTAGGCGTGGAACCTGGCCTGCGGTGAGTTGAAGGCCCGCAGCGGAACGTATTCCTCGCCGGTGTGCCGGTCCACGAGCACCGCGTGCCGCTGGCCGAAGGTGCCCCGCCGGGAGTCCTGTCCGATCAGCCGGACCGAGTGGCCGTCGATCAGGGTGGAGCCGAACGCTAGCAGCTCACCAGTCCCCCAGTCGATCTCGTCCTGCTGCACCATGGCCGGACGGCGCTGCAGCTGCGGCGCGAGCCGCGGGTGCACCGTGAAGCCAACCGGCAATGACACCTGCGTTTCGACGATGCGCTTGACCGTCTCCAGCGTGATCGCGGTCGCGACGGTCGCGTGGTCGATGACCGCGGCTGAGGCCGGCGCGGGGGCGACGACAGTCTTGGGCGCGCGGGCGTCTTTGGTCTCGGTGAATGCTCGCTCGAGTTCCTGCTGGAAGTTGCGCAGCGCCGCCTCGGCTTCGTCCATGGTGATGTCGCCCCGGCCGATCAGCGCCTCGGTATAGAGCTTGCGCGTGGATCGCTTGGCGTCGATCAGGTCGTACATGATCGGCTGGGTGAACGACGGGTTGTCGGTCTCGTTGTGGCCGCGTCTGCGGTAGCAGATCATGTCGATGACGACGTCCTTGTGGAACGCCTGCCGGTACTCGAACGCCAGCCTGCCGACCCGCACGACGGCTTCCGGGTCGTCGCCGTTGACATGGAAGATGGGCGCTTGGATCATGCGCGCGACATCCGTGCTGTACACGCTTGACCGTGCGGACGCGGGCGCCGTCGTGAATCCCACCTGGTTGTTCACCACAATGTGCACGGTGCCGCCGGTGCGGTAGCCGCGTAGCTGGGACAGCTTGAGCGTCTCGGCGACCACGCCCTGTCCCGCAAAGGCCGCATCGCCGTGGATGAGCACTGGCAGCACCGTGAAGCCGGGCTCGCCCATGTCGATGACGTCCTGCTTGGCGCGGACCACACCCTCCAGCACCGGGTCCACCGCTTCCAGGTGGCTGGGGTTGGCGACGAGGGACGTGGGCAGCTGCGATCCGTCCGGCGCGTGATAGGTGCCCTCCGCGCCGAGGTGGTACTTCACGTCGCCCGACCCGTGGGTGGTGGCAGGGTCGAGGTTCCCCTCGAACTCGGCGAAGATCTGGCCGTAGGACTTGCCGACGATGTTGGCGAGCACGTTGAGCCGGCCCCGGTGCGCCATGCCGAGGACGGCCTCGTGCAGCTGCTCGGCGGCCGCCTCGGTCAGCACAGCGTCCAGCAGCGGGATGAGCGATTCGGCTCCCTCGAGCGAGAACCGCCGCTGGCCGATGAACTTGGTCTGCAGGAACATCTCGAATGCCTCGGCCACGTTCAGCCGGGACAGGATGCGCAGCTGCTCCTCATGGTCGGCCCGCGGGTGCGGCCGCTCGACTCGGGCCTGGATCCACGCCCGCTCATCGGGCTTCTGGATGTGCATGTACTCCACGCCGACGGTGCGGCAGTAGGAATCGCGCAGCACGCCGAGGATCTCGCGCAGCTGCATCCGCGGCTTGCCGCCGAAGCCACCGGTGGCGAACTCCCGCTCGAGGTCCCACAGCGTCAGCCCGTGCTGGTTGATATCGAGGTCGGGGTGCTTGCGCTGCCGGTACTCCAGCGGGTCGGTGTCGGCCATCAGGTGGCCGCGCACCCGGTAGGCGTGGATCAGCTCATAAACCCGTGCGGCCTTGGTGATGTCGTCCTCGTGGCCGGCCGGGATGTCCTGGACCCAGCGGACCGGCTCATAGGGGACGCGCAGCGCGGCGAACACGTCGTCGTAGAAGCCTTCGGCCCCGAGCAGCAGTTCGTGGATCACTTTCAGGAACTCGCCGGACTGCGCGCCCTGAATGATCCGGTGGTCGTAGGTCGACGTCAGCGTCACGGTCTTGCTGATCGCCAGCCGCGCCATGGTCTCGTCGGCGGCGCCCTGGTAAGCGGCCGGCCACTCCATGGCGCCCACGCCGACGATGCAGCCCTGCCCAGCCAGCAGGCGCGGAACCGAGTGCTCGGTGCCGATCGTGCCGGGATTGGTGAGGGTGATCGTGGTGCCCGCAAAATCCTCGACGGCGAGCTTGCCGGTCCTGGCCTTACGGATCAGGTCCTCGTAGGCCATCCAGAACTGCCGGAAGTCCAGCGTCTCGGCGTTCTTGATGCTCGGCACGAGCAGCTGTCGCGATCCGTCGTCCCTGCGCACGTCGATCGCCAGGCCGAAATTGACGTGCTCCGGCTGCGCGAGCACTGGCTTGCCGTCCGCCTCGGCGTATGAGTAGTTCATCTCCGGCGTCGTGGCCAGCGCGCGGACGATGGCGTAGCCGATCAGGTGGGTGAAGGAAACCTTGCCGCCCCGGCCCCTCGCCAGGTGGTTGTTGATCACTATCCGGTTGTCGATGAGCAGCTTGGCCGGAACGGACCGCACGCTCGTCGCGACGGGCACGGTGAGGCTGGCCGTCATGTTGGTCACGGTGCGCGCCGCGGCACCGCGCAAGCGGATGGTGTGCTCTGCCG